>CAZYGK010000003.1:0-103812 GCA_964647355.1 uncultured Flavobacteriaceae bacterium
AAGCGACCTGGATCCCGCTCAGAAGACTCTCGCGCACGATGCATTAGCGCGCGCCACCTACCTTTTGTCGTCATGGCCGGGCTTGACCCGGCCATGGCGAGCTGAAGGATATGGGGACATAATGATGACACCCTCGCAACAATGTTTCCGCCTCGCGCAACATAAGTTCACCCGAAATCTTCGCAGCCGCACGACGGCACCCTTGACTCTCGAAGCGAGAGGTCCAAACTCAAGTCAGACGATCGCGCAGGCCCGAGATGAAGTCTCTGACGACTGGCCGCCAATCGCTCGATGACAGGTGCTTCGTCTGGGATGGCGCTAGCCCTGAGTTGTCGCGAAGGAGTGCGGACGAACGGGCAGCGCGAAGCGTCTGAATGAGCGGAGCAACAACGTACGGAGGGAGCATGACGCCACCGGACATAACCTCCGCCCTCACGTTTGAGGGCAAGGCCCGCTAGCGCTCGCCGCAGGGAACTGATTTGCGACAGACACACCGCCGCGAGAAAGCCCGGGCCTGATCAAGACGAAAATTCGAAGCATGACAACGGCGTGCTTTGCACGCACGTAAACTTAGGCCGGCTCTGCTGGCCAAAGAATCGGAAGTGATGAAGAGCCCTGAGGAGCGACGCGTCGCCCCAGGGCTCATTCTTTTCTCTGCTCTCCCCTTGTGGGAGAGCCCATTTTTCGCGTTGAGCGAAAAACGGTGAGGGGTCCGCTGAGTCTCCACCGGCACCGCCGGCGCCGACAGTGACTCAACAACCCCTCACCAGTTTTGCGTCCCGCAAAACTGAACTCTCCCACAAGGGGAGAGTGAGGCGCGGGACCTACTTGCTACTTGCTACTTTGCTACCCACCCCACCACACACAGGTAGTTACCTCTTTGGTGGTCTGCGGGCGTGCCCGGTAGCAAAGTAGCAAGTAGCAGCGATGCCGGGGCTACGCCGCTGCCGAGAACTTGCCGCGGTGGTTGATCGCCTTCCCCGTCCGCGCCAAGCGGTAGAGCGCCGCTTTGACGGATGGTGTCTGCCCCTCCACCAAGGCCGCCACCTCGCCCGGCGCCATAGGCTCCTCAGCTTTGGCGAGCTCCTTCACAATCCGCCCCTCCAACGTCGTCGCGCGATACTGCTCCGCGTCGCCCAGCACCGCCCAGAGGCCGCGCGTGCCGTCGAAGCGCAGCGCCTTCTCGAACACCGGCAAATCCCGCCCGCGGCCGTAGAGCACGGCGTCGGCCTGCCCCGCCTCCTTCCTGAGGATCAGCACGCTGTCGGCGGCACCCGTCAGCCCCGTCGTGCCCGACACCAGATCGAACGGGTCGTCCGGGTTGTCGCGCTTCGAGGCGTGGTGCATCACGACGATGCCGAGCCGGTGTTTCGAGGCCACGCGCTGCAGCACGGCCAGCGACTCGAAATCGTCCGCGTAGGCCGACTTCTTCCCGTCCGCCCGCCCGCGCACCTTCGCCCACACGTCGACGATCACGAGCTTCGGGTTCGCCACACGCGCAATCCACGCCTCGATCTTCATGACGCCCCCGTCGTCGAGCCTGGGCCAGTCGGTGTGGAACGTGATGCGCGCGGGCCAACCTTCACTGCCGATCATCTGCCGCACGCGCGATTGCAGGCGCCGCTGGTTGTCCTCCAGCATGAGCGCCAGCACGTCGCCCTGTTCGCATTGCGCGGCGGAGAACGCGCGGCCCCCGGCGGCGGTCGCCAACCCCAGATTCAACGCCAGCCACGATTTCCCGAGCTTCGGCTTGCCCGCAATCATCGTCAGCCCCTCGACGAGGTAATCCGGCACGATCCACTTGATCGGCGCGAAGACCTTGTTCTGCAGCGCCGCGCCGGAGATGCCGTCGTGATCGCAGGGTGAGGGCGCGTCCCTGGGACCGCGGGCGGCCCCGCCCGCTCTTTCTTCTTTTCCACCACTTTCTTCTATTCCTTCCTCCTTCCCTTGCCGCAACTCCACCTCGGCAAGAGCGGGCGAGGCCGCCCGCGGTCCCAGGAGCGCCGCCTCCTCCACCATCCGGTGCAGCACGCGCACGTCGCCGGCCGGCTGCGCAGCGTCTGTGTCCCCCCAATCGCCCAAGTCCCAACCTTGCCCGAACCGCCGGTCGAGCCGCACGATCCGCACGCTCGCCGCCCCGGCGCGATAAATCCGCTCCGCGGCATCGCGCGCGTAGGTCCCGCCCGCCTCGTCCGCATCCGGCCAGATCGTGACCTTGCGCCCCTTGAGCGCGGACCAGTCCGCATGCGCCGCCCCGCCCGCGCCGCCGAACGACGTCGTGACCACCCACGCCTGCATGAAACGCCGCGCCGCGTTCGCCGCCTTCTCGCCTTCGACCAGCAGCACCTGCGCGTTCGGGCGCTTGGCGAGCTCATAGAGATTGAACAGCGGCCGCGGGCTTGGCGGCGCCGCCCAGCGCCACTCCGGCTTTCCGTCCGCGCCCCGCCACACGCTCGCCGGGCGATAGCTCTTGCGCTCGCGCGGATCCTCGAACCGGATTACGTGGAACAGCACGAACCCGTCAGCATTCGTGTAGCTGTAGATCGCCTTCGCATCGCCGAGCTGCGGGTGGCTCGTCGGCACGGAGCGCATCCCCTTCGGGACCGGCGCCAGATAGTCGCCGCCCTCCGGGTTTGTCGCCGGCGTGGCGCTGAGTGCAGAACCCGCGCCGTCGAGCGGTGCGAACGGATCGTCTTTCATGAAACCTCCTAAGGCTGCTGGTGAGGGTCGAGTCCAAGCATCGCCGCGAGCTTCAGCGCGGCCTCGGCTTGGGAAAGGTTGAAGAGGTAGGCCGCGAGCGAAACGACGTCGCCGCCCTTGTCGCCGGTCGCGAAATCGGCCCAGCGCCCGGTCTTGAGGCTGATCGTGAACGACCCCAGCCGCCGGTCCGCCCGCGTGGGGTTCAAGGCGACGTATTCGCCGAAGCGCCGCCGCCCGGACGGCAGCCAGCGCGGCAGGATCGCGGGCAGAAGCGCCAGCGCCGCGGCATTGATGCGGGCAAAGTCGATCCGGGATCGGGGCAAGAGACGGACTCCTCCATTACGAAGAAGAGGCGCCCCGGAAGAGAGTCAGTTTATAAGTCCGAACAATGTACGAGTCAAGGCTTGTTCTTTTTTCGTTCTTGTGTAGGCCGATAAATGGAAATATAAGTAGCTCGTAGATCGCCGCGCATGGCGGAAGGGCTCACCCGGGAGCGCGGGCTTCCAGCCCGCTCTTCACGATGCTTCCGGTGTGTGGTGCGTGGGAGAGGATGAAAGAAAGAGCGGGCTGGAAGCCCGCGCTCCCGGGTGAGCCATTCCACCAACGCCGCGCCTCAACCCGAAAAAAAACGGGGACCGGAAGGCCCCCCTTCCGATCCCCATTCCCCTCTAACCCTGTCGGGTCAGGCGCAAACTCTCAAATCCCTCACGCCCGCACGCGGAACTGCTCCGGGAACACGACCTCGCCCGGTTCCGCCGGCACGTCCTCGCGCTGCGCGATCGGCAGTTTCAGCGTCACCGTCGTCCCGTCGCCGAGCGCGCTTTCGATCATCATCGCCCCGCCGTGCAGTTCGGCCAGCGCCTTCACCAGCGACAGGCCGAGGCCGGTGCCCTTGTGCGTGCGCTGCATCTCGCCTTCGACCTGCTCGAACGGCTTGCCGATGCGCGCGAGGTCTTTCTCCGGAATGCCGACGCCCGTATCGCTGACCGAGAGCATGATGTCGCTCCCGGCCTTGCGCGCCTTCAGCGTGACCTTGCCTTCCGTCAGCGTGAATTTGATCGCGTTCGATAGAAGATTGATCAGGCATTGCTTCAACGCCCGGCGGTCGGCCATGAGGCTCAAACCCGGTGCCACGTCGCACACGAGTTCGACCCCCGCCTCATCGGCCGCCACCTTCACCATCGCCAGGCATTCGTCTGCCACCGGCTTCAATTCCACGAGCTTGGCCTCGATCGTGAACTTGCCCGCCTCGATCTTCGACATGTCGAGCAGATCCGAAATCAGATCGACGAGATGCGAGCCCGAATTGCGAATGAGCTCCGCATACTCGCGGTATTTCGGCGTACCGATCGGCCCCATCAGCTCGTGCCGCATCACGTCGGAGAAGCCGATGATCGCGTTCAAGGGCGTGCGCAACTCGTGCGTGACGGAGGCGAGGAACCGCGACTTCGCCCGGCTCACCTCTTCCGCCTTGTCCAAAGCCTGCGCAAGTTCCACGATCTCGGCCTTCGCGTTCGACATGTCGCGCGTGACGGCGATCGCCTCGCCGTTGCCGCCCTGCACGCGCATGTCGACCGGCAGATACGTGCCGTCGCGCCGGCGCAAGCGGAACGCCACCGACCGCACCTCCCCGCGCGCAGCCGACGCGAACGCGAGCTCCACCGCCTTCAGGTCCTGGATGTGCACGAACATCGCAGGCGCCATCCCCTCAAGCTCCCGTGCGCGCAAGCCCAGCATCTCCTCGACCGCGGGCGAGGCGTAAAGCACCGCACCGTCCGCGCGATGGCGCGTGATCAGATCGGCCGCGTTGTCGGTCAGCGCCCGGTGCCACGCCGCGTTCGCCCGCGCGCGCGAAATCTCGTGTTCGTTGCGGCGCTGCAGCGTGCGCATCGCAAACATACCCACGACGATCGCCGCGAACACCGAAACGCCGTACGCAAACGGCGCAAGCTCCACCGGTATCCGCGACGCCGGCAGCCAATTCATCAGCGACAGCACCGCGCCGAGGAAGAACCCCGCCCCTGCGATGCAGGTCGCGATCGTGACCGCAGAGCGCTTGCCCGAGATCGCAGCCTCGAGCGGCACGATCACGAGCCACGGCAGCAGCGGCGAGGCGAGTCCGCCGGTGTAAATCGCCAGCAGCGACACGAACCCGCTGAGCGCGATCGCCGAAGCCATCTGCCCTTGCTCGAGACTGATCGTCTCGCTTTTCACGAGGATCGCGATGCCGAGCGGCGCCCAAAGGAACATGAACCCCGCAGCGGTTGCCGCATCGACGGGCCCGACAAAGGCAAAATAGAGCGGCCAGAGCGCCACCCCCATGCCGCCCGCGAGCAAATTTGCCGAAACGAACGACTGCCGGCGCCCGGCCTCGCCCTCCGGCTCCGAGCCCAGCACGCCGTCAAACGCATCCAACAAGAAATTCGCCCAAAACCGGCGAAAATTATACGGCGAAGCCATAACGCGACTCGTCCCCCAGAACTGAGGGGTAAGACTTCGTTTATGGAGGTTAATGAGACGTTAAAGGACGCTACGCTCTGGGATCAGGTATCAGGGATCAGAAGGGTGGCGGTTCTGATCCCTGATCCCTGATACCTGATACCTAAAATTCTCACCTCTCTTGAATCAAACCCCGCCCCTCACCGTGAACGCCTGTTGACGCTAACGCGCGTTGACCACGAAACCGCCCCCGTTTGCTTCAATTTATCCGTTGTTTTTGAGCACTTTCGAACGGCCCCAGGACGACACTCCGCACGACATTGGAGACCCGTCTCGTGAGCTTCATCTTCCGCACCATCTTCTGGCTGAGTTTGGCGCTCGTCGCCTTGCCGCCCGAGGCGCGCCTTGGCGGCGGCGATGAAACGGCCGAGATCCGCACCGCCGATCTCGCCGACGCCGCCATGAATGCCGCAAACACAGTGTGGTCTTCGGTGACCGAAATCGCGAGCACCTGCGAAACCAACCCGCAGTTGTGCGCGGCGGGCGTCGATTTGGTGAACACGTCTCTCGCAGCCGCAGCAGATGCGGCCAACGCCGCCGCTGCCCATATGGTCAGTGAGCCCGAGAAGCCGCTCGCACTTGCGGAATCGCTGAAACCACAATCGAAAAAAATTCAAGCGCGCGTTGAGTGACTAAGCGCGAAGGCCTACCTATAACTCCGGCCGCCCGAAGCACCCCCTCGTTGTCCTCAAGGTGTAACGGCCACGAAGAACAGTACCCCGCGTTCGGAGTTACACCGCCAATGCCGGCAGCAGCCGCCCACGTAGCTTTTCCCGCCACGAACACCAACGTCACCCTCCGCAAAGCGCGCGCCGAAGATTGCGAAGCGATGCTGGGCATGATCGAAGCGCTGGCCGAATACCAAGGCGTGGGCGATCGCGTACACGTGAGCGCCGAGGAATTGCGCCGTGCGGGCTTTGGCCCGGCACCGCAGTTCGAGGCGATCATCGCCGAAGAACGCGGCCGCCCCGTGGGCCTGGCCTTGTTCCAATCCCACTACACGATCTGGGACGGCGCGACGTCGCTGCAGATCACCGACCTCTACGTCGACGAAGCGGTGCGCGGCACCGGCGTCGGCTTCCGCCTCGTTCAAGAGGTGGCCCGCACCGCGCGCGACCGCGGCTGCACCGGGCTCCAGCTGAACATGGTGCACGCGAACCCGTCGCGCACCTCGCTTGACCGCATCGGCTTCGTGCATCAGGACGACCTCTTGCACTACCGCCTGGATGCAGCCTCGCTGCGCAAGTTGGTCGAAGCGAAGTGAGCACGTTCGACCCGGCCGAACACCGGGTCGTGCCGCTACGCGGATTCGAGGAGCTGACGGTTGGCGAACGTTTCGCCCTACCCTCCCGCACGATCACCGACGCGAACTTCGCGGCCTTTCAGCAGGTGAGCTGCGACAACCACCCGATCCATTACGACGCCGAATACTGCCGCACTCAAGGCCACAACGGCCTGCTCGCCCACGGCCTGCAAGTCTTGAGCTTCACCGCCGCCGGCGCCGGCCTTTTCCCCCACGTCATCGGCGAGGCTCTGATCGGATTCGTCGAGGTGCAGGCGAAGTTCCTCAAAGCCGTCTACGCCGGCGACACGCTCTACCCGGCCTTGACGATCACCGAGTTGAAGCCCCAGCGCACAACAGGCCTGGTCACGATGTCCGCCACCGTCCACAACCAGCGCCGGGAGCTGGTCTTGGACGGCAAGCACGTCTATCTGTTGCGGCTGGCGGGCCCTCATTCCGCCTTCGCTAAAGCTCCGGCGGACTAGGTGAATCCGTTAGACCCGCCGAAGCCTTGGCGAAGGCGGGCCGTCTCGCCGCTGACGCGGCGATCCACCTTCTCCCGCAAGCGGGAGAAGGGCTTTACGTTGGTGACGATTTCCCAACCTGAAAGCCCTTCTCCCACGCAAGTGGGAGAAGGTGGATCGCGGCGAAGCCGCGAGACGGATGAGGGAACAGCGCACGAGAAGAGGTACCCTTGTCCATCCAATCCATCCTCGACGACTTCGCCGTCATCGACGACTGGGACGAGCGTTACCGCTACATCATCGAGCTCGGCCGCAAGATGCCGCCGTTCCCGGAAAACGAACGCACAGACGCCGTCAAAGTCCGGGGCTGTGCCAGCCAAGTCTGGCTCATTTCCAGGCGGGACAACGGCAAGCTCACCTTCGTCGGCGACAGCGACGCCCACATCGTGCGCGGCCTAATCGCGATCCTGCTCGCGCTCTACAACGGCAAGACGGCCGACGATATCCTCGCCATCGACGCCAAAGCCACCTTAAGCCAACTCGGCCTCGACACCCACCTAAGCCAGCAACGCTCCAACGGCCTCTTTTCGATGGTCGAACGCATCCGCGCCGACGCGCGCGCGGCCTCTCAAGACGCGCACTAGCCCTGGGAGCGCCGGGGACAGCTTGCCGCGCCACAGCCTCCACTTTTATTCGAGTGCCCGCGCGAGCTTTTATCCTTTTTTGAGACACCCTCCGTAGTGTCGAAATCGAACAACGCCGGGACGCGCGCGCATTCATGTGCCGCTAACCCGCACTAACAAGAAGTAACGGACGCAGGAAATGCGTGGGGTTTCGGTTCTGATCTGCGCGGGCGCGCTCGCACTCTCGTTGAGCGCGCGCGCGAGTGCTGCGCCGTTCGACGCCGTCGAGCGTCTCGCCGCCGACAAGGCCGCCGCCGTCACGCTGCTCAAAGCCCGCGCCGAACGCCAACTTGCGCTCGCCGCCGGCGACCGCCTGTTCGCCGCCTACCTGAACGCCGCCTCGCTCGCCGAAGCAGCCCGCCTGCAGCCGCGCATCGCCGCGATGCTCGCGACGCTCGTCGGCCGCTATGGCGTCCGCGAAGTCGCCGTCGTCGACCGCAGCGGCACGTTCCTCGCCCGCGTCGGCAACGTCGACCGCACGGTCGCAAGCCTCGACGCCAAGACCAGCCCGCTGCTGCTCGCCGGCTTCGCCGCCGCACCGCATCAAGCCGCCTCGCTGCAAACCGCGCTCCGCGCCGATCTCGTCGCACCGGTCGCGCACCGCGGCCAGATCGAATTCGTCCTCGCCGCCCGCCAAGATTTCGCGAGCTATCGCAGCGCGCTCGGCTACGCCACCACCGACGACCGCTACGCCGTTTTGACGGACGCGAAAGGCATCGTCCTCGCGCACGGCCGCAACGGCACCGCGGGCGACACCGCCATCGTCGCGGGCGTGACGCTTGCCGCCATCCGCAAGGCCGCGCCCGCGGGCAGCGGCGAAGTCGTCGGCGGCGAATACCGCTATCGCGTGAGCCACCGCCCGGTCGGCCACTGGACCGTCATTGCCGTCGAGCGCATCCCCGCGCCGCGGCGCTGCCATGCTGAAGGAGCCCGCCTATGTGGCTAAGGGGTAAGATCAACGCTGCGCTTCTGATCTGCATCGGCGGACCGCTGGCGCTCGGCTTCGGCGCAATCTGGTTCGGCACGCAAGAAACGATGCACCGCGCCGGCTCGCACGAAATCGAAACCGCGACCGCGGCCGCGGCGAGCGCCATCGAAGATCGTGCAGGCCTGAACCTGCGCCACCTGACGGCGTGGAGCAAACTCTCCGTCATGCAGGACGTGCTGATCGGCGGCGAAGGCGGCGAACTCTCGCGCACGCTCGCAAGCTTCGCCAAGCAGTACCCGGATTTCGCAAGCCTCATCGTCACCGACGCGCAAGGCGCCATCGTCGCTTCGTCCGCGAACCTGCAAGGCAGCATCAGCGCCGACGACGGCTTCCGCACCGCCGCCTCCGGCCGTATCTATCAAAGCCCGCTCGCGCTCCGCCCCGGCGACAAGAAGGAAACGCTGTCCTTCACCGTGCCACTGATCGCCCGCCACGACGGCCAAACCGTGATCGGCACGCTGACCGGCATACTCGATATCGGCGCGATCCTGAAAACCGTGCTGGCCCCGACCGCGCTCGCCGCCGACGGCAACGCACTGGTCCTGACGAAGAAGAACGGCCAAGTCGCCTTCGCCTCGCGCACCGACGCGACGCTTCTGGAAGCCCTCCACGATGCCCCGGTCGACGGCACGATCGCTTGGCGCGGCGAACCGCACTTCGTGGCAAGCATCGCGTTGAAGCGCAAGTCGCTGCCGCAGGACCTCGGCCTCACCGCAACCGGCATCACGCCGGCGGCCGCCATCCTCGCCGCAACCGACGCGCTCTCGAACAGGTTCCTGATCGTGGCGGGCCTCGCCGTGATCGCAGCCTTCGTGCTCGCGTGGATTTGGACGACCCCGCTCGTCGACCTTGGGCTCGCGATGGAAGCCCTCGCCCGCGGCAATTCGCTCTATCGCGGCCCGCAGACGAAGGAAACCGACGCGTTCCACCCGATGGCGCGGGCGTTCGAAATGTTCCGCCAGATGAAGATCGTGCGCGACAAGCTCTGGGCTCGCGAACGCGATCTCACCCGCGCCAAAGAAGACGCCGAAGCCGCCCTGAAGGCGAAGTCGGAGCACATCGCAAGCCTAAGCCACGCCTTGAGCGAGCAGCTCTCGACCATCATGCGTCTCTCCGAGTTGATCAACCGCGAGACCCTGGAAGCTGCCACCGGCGAAACCCGATCGACCTACGCGCACGAAATCGGCCGCACCGGCGCCTCCCTGCTCGCCGTAATCAACGACCTCTTCGATCTCTCCGAAGTCGAAGCGGGCCACGTCGTCCTGAAGGAATCCTCGGTCGACCTGACGAAGCTCGTCAGCGAATGCTGCACCGACGCGCAACCGGCCGCGTTCAAAGCGCAAGTGACGCTCGGCCATGACGGCATCACGAGCCCGATGATCGTGCGCTGCGACGCGCCGAAGATGAAGCACGTTCTCGCGAACCTGCTCTCGAACGCGATCAAGTTCACGCCCGAGGGCGGCCTCGTGACCGTTCATCTGCGCCTCTCCGGCGAAGGCTGCCCGATCGTCTCGGTACAAGACACCGGCATCGGCATGGAACCGAGCCTGACGCCCGTCGCCGCCACGATCGTCGACACGAACGCGCCCGGCCATCACGGCGCCGGCCTCGGCCTGCCGCTCGCCCGCCAGCTGGTCGAACTGCACCAAGGCGCCCTCGAGATCGAAAGCGAACCCGGCGTCGGCACCGTTGTCACCGTAGCGCTACCCGCCGAACGCCTGGTCGCGACGGCCGCGGAGCGCTTGAGCGCCTAGAGCGTTCGTTCTCAAACCAAAATCTTGTCATCCCGGCCGAGCGGAGCGGAGCGAAGCGAGAGCCGGGACCCAGGTGAGCAACGCGAGGCCTCGCCTGGCCCCCTAGGTCCCGGCTCGCAAGCTACGCCACGCTGCTGACGCAGCGCGCTGCGCTAGCGTCCGGGATGACAACCATTGGATTGGGCCTGCTAACTCTTCCCCATCGCCCGGAACATCTGCTCCGTCGCCGCATCCGCCGGGAACAGGCTCTCGATCCGAAGCTCGTCCGCCGTCACGTCTTGCGCCGTGCCGAACGTCGCGATCACGGTGAAGAGCGAGATCTTCATCCCGTCCTTCTCCATCTCGAGCGGCAATACGGGCACGAGCGCCGCATCCTCAGCCGCCCACAGCGTCTCCGCATCCTGATGCTGCGCAAGCTCGGCGAGAACCGCCTTCATCTCCGCCCCGCCCAGCGCCTCCGCTTCGCGCTGCGCCCGGTGCCACAACAGCGGCCCGACCAAGCTCCAGTTCGTCACCCACGGCTTGATGCCTTTCGGGTGAAAGAAGAGCCGCATCAAATTGCGCTCCGGCCCTCCGACACGCGCCCACAGATCGTCGCCCAGCATCACGCCCATCATCTCGAATGGCCGGTTCGCCATGCGGATGTTCCACGCCCGGTCGATCGCGATCGCGGGATATGGCTCGGCGTTCGCGAGCATGACCTTGACCGCGTTCATGACCAGCGCCATCTGCGGATCGTCGAGCGGCCGCGCGCGGAACACCGGCGCGAAGCCCGCCGCGGTCAGCCAATCGTTCCGCTCCCGCAACGGCACCTCCAACGTCTCGCTCAGTTGCAGGATCATCGTGCGCGACGGCTTCGCACGGCCCGACTCCAAGAAGCTCACATGCCGCTGCGAAACCCCCGACGCGAGCGCAAGCTCGAGCTGCGACATCCGCCGCTTCGTTCGCCACGTCTTCAGCAGCTGCGGAAACGCCTCGCCCGCCTGCCGCACCGCATCCATCGTCGAGAGGGTCATGAGCCTTACTCCTGCTGAAGGCCATACTTGCGGCTCACGCTCATCCGTTCAATGACCTCGAAGGTAATTGCGGGAATAACCGGATCGGCGCTTCTTGGGACCGTCCTAAGGAGGCACCCATGTCCAACCGTCTGATCGCACTTCTTATCGTAATCGCAGCATTTGCCGCCCTCACCGCCATGGCGCTGCTCGACGTCGGCTATTTCGGCATCCTGGAACCGCACTTCCAAACCTGGGGCGGCGGCCAAGTCTTCGCCGACCTCGTCATCATGTGTGTGCTCGGCATCGTCTGGATGCTGGCCGACAGCCGCACGAGCGGCGTCAACGCCTGGCCGTTCGTCGTCGCGACGTTGTTCCTGGGCTCGTTCGGCCCGCTGCTCTATCTCGTTGCCCGCGAGCTGAAGGCAACCAATGCCTCACGCCAAGGCGCGTGACACGAACCAAAACGTCCCGAGCGCGAACAAGAAGGCCGCCGCCGCATCGAACGCGAGCGGCGGCATTTCCTTGAACACCCGCCGCGCGCCCCAGAGCAGTCCGCCGAGAACGGCGAGCGCCGTCAACTGTCCAAGCTCCACCCCAATGTTGAACGCAAGCAGCGTCCACACGAGGTTAGCGGGCGGTATCTCCATCTCGAGCAACGGCCCCGCAAACCCGGCACCGTGCGCAAGCCCGAACACCGTTGCAATCGCGGGTGCCAAATACGGCGCGTCGGCCTTCGCGTAAGACATCGCCGCCGCAAACACGGCGAGCCCAAGCAGCACCGACCACGCCAGCACCGGCAACCCGAAGAGCCACGCCAGCAGCGGCAGCATCGCGATGCCGCCCGCTCCGATCAAGCCGTACCACTGCGGGGTGCCGCGCACGCGCCTCAGCGCATCGCCGGCAGCCCAGGCGACGGTGAACCCGATCAACGCCTCGATCGCTGCCGTGTCCGGCTTCAGCACGTTGAACGCGACAAGTGCCAACGTCACCGAATGCCCGAGCGTAAACCCGGTCACGGCAATCAGGATGCGCCACAACCCGCCAGCCAGCATCGCAAGCGCAATCAAAAACGCGATGTGATCGACGCCCGAAAGCACGTGCTCGAACCCGAGGTACAGGAAGCTGCCGAACGAACTCGGCGCCGCCGCATCGCCGCCGATCGGAAAAAACGTCTTGCCCTGCGTGAGCACGCCCTCGCGCACACCCTCTTTGCTCGTCACGCGGATGTAGTGCACATGACTGACCGAAACGCCGAAGAACGCACGGATCGTGAGCTCCCCCGGCGCCTCCGCGAACGGCTTGGCGCATTTGAACGCGATCTCCACCCGCATCTCGCCGCGCGGCGCACGAACCGGCTGGACGCTGGTACGCGTGCAAGCTGCGCCGGCTTGGGTGAGCGCGACCGTCGCCTCCAGCTCCCGCTTCAAAAGCATCGCCAAATCCTGCGGCGTCTCGCTGAGCTGCGTCGCGCGATAGGCGTCGACTTGAAACACGCCCGCAACCGTGTCGCCGCTGATCGTCCACGTCGAGAAACTCTGGCTGCGCGTATGCGCGTGCGCGGGCGCAGCGAGCAGCAACATCAGCAACGCGACGAAGATGCGCATTACTTTACGGAATCCGCATACGTGATCCGCGCTGTCGCGCGCAAGGCTTTGAGGTAATCCTCAAACGCCTTCTCCGTCGCGCGCTTGCGCCACTCGTCGGCGACGACGGCCTTCACCGCTTCAAGCGGCGGTGGCGGCGCTTCGAAGCGGTCGATCAGATGCACGAACACGACACGCCGTCCGATCTCGATCGCAACCGTTTTGCCGGCGGTCAGCCCCAGCGCCGCATCGCGCACCGAAGCCCCCGCATACTCCGCCACCTTGGCCGGGATGACCGGCCCGCCCGGCAGCAACACCGCCTCGCCACCCGTGCCCGCGATGCTCGCCTCGAACGGCTTGCCGGAATCGAGCGCCGCCTTGAACTTCGCGATCCCGTCAGCGCTCGCAGCGTCGAACGACACAGCGCGCACGGTGAGCAACGGCTGCGGCGCGATCAGCTTCGGCCGCTCGGCATAGAATTTCGCGAGCTCCTCGTCGCTAGGCTCGAGCTTCGCCGCATCGGCAACGGAAAGCTGCAACATCGCATTGACGAGCGCCTTGCGCGACGGCGGATCGCTTTCGGGCAACCCGAGCTTCATCGCACGCCTGAGCAGCAACTCTTCGTCGATGATGCGCTCCAAGGCCTCGCGCCGCTCTTCGTCGGTCAACGGGTTGCGCTTCGCCGATGCCAGCCCCTCGATCGCCGTGTCGTAAACGGTGCGCGAAATCGGCACGCCGTCGACCACGGCGATCGCGTCGTCGTACTTCGCGACGGTCTCGCTGACGCCGAGCGCCGACCACATCGCGGCACCAAGCCCCAAGGCCGCCGCCGCGATCAGAAGGTAGTCGGTGACCGGCCGTTTCAGAACATCAACCACCGCTGCCGCCAGCCGGTGCAGGCACTGCGGGCGCCGGAGCCGCCGCAGCCGCCGTGCCATAGTCGAGGTAGATCGGCGACGACCACGCGCGATGCTCGGCAGGCGACGTACAGGCATCTTCGCCCGAACGATAGTCGCCGTAGCACAACGTCGCCTTGATGCACTTGCCGTTGCCGTCGCGCTCGCACTTCACGGGCTCCGCGTTGATCGTGGGCTCCCCCTCTTGGATCGCCTTCACGTAGTACAGCGCGTCGCGCTTGCCCTTCGTGTATTCGGGATCGACGAACGAGAACGTGCAGCCGCCATGCGCGTCGGGCTTGCAAGTGTGCACCAGATAGCGGTCCTCGATCAGATCGGCGAGTGTCTCGCCCGCCTTCGTCTGCGGGCGGACCTTCACGACCTCGATCCGCGTGATCTTCCGCCGCTCGTCCGACGGGTTATAGCATTCGCCCGAACAGATGTTCTTGATCCGCTTCTCGTCCAACCCCGCCTTCGCGAAGTCCGGGCACCCCGGCTTCTGCTTGAACGCGCCGACCGCGCGCACCTCGAACGTCGGCGCTGTGTCCGTCGTCACCCGCCCGCCCATTGCGATCTTCTTGCCCTGGGAATCGACCGCGTTGAACCACAAGAGAATGCGCGGGCCCGACGTCGCATAGACCTCGCGCCGCTGCAGCGAATCCCAAATCGCCTCGCGCGACCGCTCGCTCGCATGTACGGCGGCCAGCCCGCCCGCCAGCCAGAACGACGACTGCCGCTCGAACTCCGTCAGCTGGAAGCCCGCCATCGTAAACAGTTCCTCGCGCGGAATGCGGCGCGATTGCGGATCGGGCTTGCCTTGATCCGGCAGCAAACGGTTGCGCCACGCTTCGCTGATCGCACCACCCGCTTCCGTGTTCTTGCGCCGGTCGACGGCCTTATAGCCCGTACCCGGCCGCGCACGGTGATTGTCGGACGAACCGATGAAGCCCCAATTGAAGCGCGTCGCCTTGCCCGACGGATCGTCGAAATTCGACGTCGCAAGCCCCGCCTGAACCGAATTGGCAGCCCGGTGGTTGAACGGCGGCATGAAGCAATCCGTGCACTGCCCCGCATTGAGCCAGTCTTCCGGCGTCTCGCCGCCGACAGCCAAATGCCCCGCCACGCCCATATTCGCGTAGTCGTCGCGCGCCTGAACCGCCCGCTTCTCGCAATCGGCCGCCGCAACGCCCGCCTTCAGACAGCGCTCGCGGATGATCTCGCCCGCGCGCCAGCACGAGGGCGTATAGGTCTCCGTCGGCTGCGGACACGAAGCCGTTTGGCCGTCGGGATTGAGATTGACGTCCTTCCACGCGCGGTACTCTTCCGAGTTGCCGTGGCCTGAGAAGATTTCGACGAGCGGGAACTTCTCCGGACGCTCGTTGGCCTTCAACGCCTTGTCCCAGGTCGTCCCGGGCGGTGTGTAAAAGCCCCACGTCGAGCCGTGCGGAATGATCAGCGGAGTGAGCTTCTGCTCGTCATATAGCCGGCGCACCAACTCGCCCGGTGTTGTTGCCGTCTCGTAGCACGCCTTGTCGAGCTTGTCGGACGGCGTCTTCGCATCGCAATCGGGCACCGCCTGCGTCAGCCTGAGGAACTTGTTGAAGTCGAAATAAGCCTGCCGGTTCTGGAAGTCGAGCAGCGGTATGATCGGCGGGATGCCGAAGCTGGAGCGGAGCGCGGTCGAAGCCACCCCGCCCGCGCCAATGGCGCGCGGCGAAATCTTGTCGTCGTCGAGTTCCTTGAAGATGACGTTCTTATGCCCGAAATGCTCGTCCGGCAAACGGCCGACCTGCGTCCACTCGAAACCCACGAACGAGATTAAATCCGGGTTCGGCCCGTCGCCCGCGATTTTCTGGCAGGCACGAATCGAGTCCTTCGTACGCTCCCAACGCAGCGGCGTGACCGTCTCCGCGTGGTCCGTGATCGACCAGAAGTCGAGCGCCGAGCAGTAGCGGGCGAAGTCGCAGGCGTCGGCAACTGGATGCACACCCAGCCCACCCAGCATTGGCAGCGAGAACTGGAACGCGTCCGCCGAGAACGTCGTGTGCACATGCAAATCGCCGAACAGGATTTGATCGTTGGAGCCTTCCGGCGCAACCGCACGCGTTGCAGCCATGCGGCCCGTTACGACTTCGGCGGGAATCTGTTTGCCCTGGATCACGCCGGCATCGCGCTCGTCGCCGAACCACCCCTCGCGCGCGCCATACCAATAGAACCCGCCCGCGGCCGCGAGGATGAGCACCACGACCAAAACCAAACCGATGATCCGCGCCACGCTTGCTCCCCCGAATGTGATCGCCCTTGGCGTTTGTTTCGCCACGGCCAGTGGTTCTTATCGGATTCGTACCAGAATTCGGACTTTTTCCAAGCCATCCCCTGCCGCCTGCGGCATCGCCGTAACGGGGGAAAATCGCGGCATCGTGAACCAAAACGCCCCTCGATCCCGTTGCGTCACCGCCCGCACTTCGACGACAACGGGCGCCTCTCGAAAGGGGACAGGATTCCATGAAACTGAAGATGACTGTGGCGGCCTTGGCACTTGCCGGGACCGCATTGACTGCGGGCACGCTCGCACTGAACGCCTTCGCCAAGGGTGGCGCCACGATCGGCGCCTGGGGCTTCGACATCGCCGCCATGGACAAGGCCGTGAAGCCGGGCGACGACTTCTTCCGCCACACCGGCGGCACCTGGATGAAGAACACGCCGATCCCGGCCGACCGCTCGCGCTGGGGCTCGTTCAATATGCTGGCCGCGAAGTCGGAAGAAGACGTTAAGAACCTCGTCGAAGGCGTTGCGCGCCAATCGAACCGCCCAGGCTCGATCGAGCAGAAAGTCGCCGACTACTACAACTCCTACCTCGACACTTCGAAGATCGACCAGCTGGGCCTAAAGCCGTTCGAAGCCGACCTCGCCGCCATCGCCGCGGTTAAAACCCACGAAGAGCTCGCGTCGCTCATCGGCCAGCCCGGCATGCCGGCAAATTCGCCCGTCGCGCTGTTCATCGGCCTCGATGAAAAGAACCCGGACCGTTATGCGGTCAATGTCTTCCAGGCAGGCCTCGGCATGCCCGACCGCGACTACTACCTGAAGACCGACGCCAAGATGGCCGAAACGCGTGCGGCCTATAAGGCCTACGTCGCCCAGATGCTGGGCATGGTGAACTACGCGAACGCGGCCGTCGCCGCGGACGCGATCATGACGCTTGAGACGAAGATCGCCGAGATCCACTGGCCGATCGAAAAGCTGCGCGACCGCGACGCGAACTACAACGCCAAGAACCGCGCTGCCCTAAAAGCGTTCGCACCGGAGTTCCCCTGGGACGCGATCCTGACCGCCGGCGGTCTCGGCGCCCAAGACCACTTCATCGTCGGCTCGCCTGAGCCGGTGGCGAAGCTTGCGAAGCTGTTCCGCGAAACGCCGGTCGAAACCTGGCGCGCCTATCAGACGTTCCACTACGTGAACGCGCAAGCCGACATCATGCCGACCGCGTTCGACGACGCATCGTTCGCGTTCAACGGCAAACAGCTCACCGGTCAGCCGCAAAAGCGCGACCGCTGGAAGCGCGCGACGATTGCGCTCTCCGGCCAAGCGTTCCTCGCCCCGATGGGCGAGGCCGTGGGCCAGATCTACGTGAAGAAGCACTTCACGCCGCAAGCGAAGGCGGAGATGAAGAAGCTGGTCGACAACCTCCTGCAAGCCTACCGCGAGCGCATCCAAAACCTCGAATGGATGTCGCCGGAAACGCGCCAGATTGCGATGCGCAAGGCGCAGACGGTCCGCGTGAAGATCGGTTATCCGGATCGTTGGCGCGACTACTCGAATCTTGAGATCAAGGCGGGCGACGCTTATGGCAACCGCAAGCGCGCGGGCATCTGGGACTACACTCGCCAAGTCGCGCGCATCAACCAGAAGACGGACAAAGACGAATGGGGCATGGCGCCCCAAACGGTGAACGCCTACTACAATCCGGTGTGGAACGAGATCGTGTTCCCGGCCGCCATCCTGCAGGCGCCGTTCTTCGACGTGAACGCGGACGCGGCCGTGAACTACGGCGCGATCGGCGGCGTCATCGGCCACGAAATGGGCCACGGCTACGACGACCAAGGCGCGAAGTCGGATGAAAACGGCGTGCTGCGCAATTGGTGGAAGAAGGAAGACGAGGACCGCTTCGCCGTGAAGGTGAAGGCACTCGCCGCGCAGTACGCGCAGTTCGAGCCGCTGCCGGGCGTCAAGGTCAACGGCGACTTCACCTCGGGCGAGAACATCGGCGACCTGGGTGGCGTGGCGGTCGGCCTGCACGCCTACAAACTGTCCCTAAAGGGCAAACCCGCCCCGGTGCTCGACGGCTTCACGCCGGAACAGCGCTTCTTCCTGAGCTGGTGCCAAGTCTGGCGCTCGAACATCCGCGAAGCGGCGCTCCGCCAGCAAGTCACGGCAGACGTTCACTCGCCCGCCGAATACCGCTGCAACGGCGTCGTGCGCAACGTCGACGAATGGTACACGGCCTTCGACGTGAAGCCCGGCGACAAGCTCTACCTGAAACCGGAAGATCGCGTCCGGATCTGGTAAGCCGCAACAGCAAAGCGAACAACGAAGGGGCGCCTCACCGGCGCCCCTTTTTTCTTCCTGGGACCGCGGGCGGCCCCGCCCGCTCTTCGCTGAATCCGAACGCGCGGTGCGTTGAAGATGCTGCCAAGAGCGGGCGAGGACGCCCGCGGTCCCAGGGATTTATCGATTGACCTGCGCCTGCGCCACCGACGCACGCACGACAGGGATTTCGTGATCCGCAAGCGCCGGCATCCGCTTCTTGCGCGCGAGCGCCGCTTCGATCGCGGGCTTGAGCCGCGCCACCTTCGCGGCCTCGCGCTCAGCGGCTTGCGCCTTGAACTCGCCCATCACCTCCGCCGCAAACAGCTCCAGCGACGCGCAGATATGCTCGTGCTTGTTGCGCCCCGCCTGCTGCATGAAGATCACCTGATCGACGCCGCTCTCCTGAAACGCGCGCAGGTGCAAGCGCATATCGTCCGGCGTGCCGATCCCCGCCCCCGCCGGCGCGCGGTTCGCGGCCGCCGCCAACTCCTCCGTCCGGTTGCCCCGCAGCGCAAGATACTCGCCCCACAGGTTCGTCCGCCCCGGCACCGTGTCGCGCGCGACGAGCGCGTTCAGCGCATAGCCGAAGAACTCGAACCCCTCGTGCCCGCGCCTAATCGCCTCCGCCCGATCGTGATGGATCGAGAACGACGACACCATCGCGATGTTCGCATTCACGCTATGCCCGAGCGGCACGCATTCGTCCGACGCGATGATGCCGTAATAAATGTCGGCCCACGCGCGCGCCTCCTCCGGATTGACGAACGCAAACGCCAGCGCCCCGACGCCGAGCCGCGCGGCGACCTTGATCGTGTCCCTGTTCGTGCACGCCATCCACATGGGCGGATGCGGGCTCTGCACCGGCTTCGGCAGCACGTTGCGGCACGGCATCGTGAAGTACTTGCCCTCGAACCCCGGATAAGGCTCCATCACCATCATATTGGCGACCTGCTCCGCCGCCTCGATCGCCATCGCGCGCTTCTCCTTGGCCGGAATATGAAACCCGCCAAGCTCAAGCCGCGTCGCCCCCTCGCCGATCCCGAAATCAACGCGCCCATCCGACATAATATCGAGCGTCGAAAGCGCCTCCGCCGTCCGCGCCGGATGATTGTAATTCGGGATCACCTGCCGGATGCCATGCCCAAGCCGTATCCGCTTCGTCCGCGCCGCAGCCGCAGCCAGGAAAACCTCCGGCGCCGAAGAATGCGAGTACTCGTCAAGAAAGTGGTGTTCCACCTCCCACGCATAATCATACCCAAGCCGATCCGCGAGCTCGACCTGCGCCAAAGCCTCATGAAACAACCGCCGCTCGTCACCGGGCGCCCAAGGGCGGGGCAGCTGCATTTCGTAGAACACGCCGAATTTCATAGAAGAGCCTCAATATCGCGATGAGGCAGTATGGGCACTTGGGCAGTGGAATGACAATCGCGTGGATCATGAGCGCTTTTGCCTGTCGCCCTGGCCAAAATTATGCGAATCTAGTAACTCGAACTGTCGCCGAAGTGGTGAGAAGAAATGACAGAGTTCTCCACTTTCTATAGTGCCGTCAAACCAAAAGACAGAACCGATCAATATGTTATCTTGGCAGCGATGTTTGCGCTGAATGCCTTCGAGAAGCCGGTTACCGCCAAGCAGATTGGCGACCTCCTACGACTGCATTTGGGATCAAACAGCCCAGCCAATGTAAATGCTAGCCTTCGTTCCTACAAAACTTATGTTGCCCCAGCGGAAAAAGGGCCCCCGCTGCGATGGGCGCTCACCGACAAAGGCCTTCAACACTTGCGGTCAAGTAGCGGACTTTCGCTTGCGACAGCACGAGATGAAAACGCCTTCGTGTTTGACGTTGGAATAATCTGCGCCCTCGAACACCCGGAACTCGCCGCTGTTATGGACGCGTTCGGTGGATCAGCGACTTGGGCGGAGGTAGACTACGTGCGCCACGCTCATGTCTATCGTGAAACAAGGCTAACTACCGCCGCGAAGCAAGAGTTACGAGTCGTCGCGACCACAGCTACGTCCATGGGCCTCACCGCAGCAGCGATCGCCGCAACTCACTTGATATTGCACTTTCGCCCGCGCCTGCTCGCGATGATTGGAATTGCAGCCGGAACAAGGTCTGGCGGGAAAGAATTTGGAGACGTCTTGGTCGCGGACCCAAGCGTCGACTACAACTCGGGTAAGGTCGTGCATCTCGAGGGAATTCGAGAATTTCAGCCAGATCCTTATCCTATTGGCCTCCATCCAAGAGTTAGAGCAGTCCTAAAGAAGTACGGTGGCCAAGCCACTGTTTTCGATGAAATTAGAAAGGGTTGGTCGGGCACCGTGCCGAAGACCGCGAATCGATTGCATGTAGGACCAGTAGGTGCCGCCGATCAGGTCATTGATGACGCTGAGCGAATATTGGAAATTCAGAGGCACTGGCGAAAGCTAATTGGCGTTGAGATGGAAACTTACGGGGTTTATCGCGCAGCATACGAAGCGCCTGAGCCGAAGCCGCGAGTGGTTTCGTTCAAGGCAGTTTGTGACTTCGCCGCCGAGAAGACTGACTCTTGGCAATCATACGCCGCGTTTATGGCTGCGCACTTTGCGGCAGAATTCCTGCGGCGAGAGTGGTCCACACTCTGGCCCACGACCAACATTTCAAAAGAATAGGATTAACATGACGGACCAATCCGAGGATATGCCAGCGTGGCTCTTAGCTGCGAACCAAGTCCACTCCGCGTTGAGGACACTGGATCCCGCTGTTCAAGCCCGCGTCCTTTTGTTTGTAGCCGATATGCTTGGACTCACTCTCGCTGTTGGAAATGCACGAGAAGAGCCTCCAATCAGCAGCCAAACACGAATAGAACCACCCAGCGTTTTGCACTCGCCCCCGGCGTCGGATCCGGAGAAAGACGAGTACTTGGAAGGAGTGAGTCAGGTCGCCATAAAGTGGATGCGACGAAATGGGATCGAAGCAAAGGAACTATCAGCGATCTTTAGCTTGGGGATCGACGACATCGACATCATCGCGAAGACCGTTCCAGGCAACAACAAGAAAGAGAAGATGCGATCAGTCATGCTCTTGAAAGCAGTTGCGGCCTATCTGAGCACGGGCGCTGCGCGCGTAACTCATGAGCAAGCCAAAGAGACTACCATTCATTATGACGCCTATGACGCCACAAACTTCGCTACCTACATGCGCAGCATGGTCGGTGAAATCGGAGGCAACAAAGAATCCGGATATACGCTAACCGCGAGAGGATTGTCCGGCGCGGCTGAGATAATTAAGAGCTACGGCACTAAGCCAGCGTAAGTTCGAGTCCAGCAACTGCACTTGCCACACCAGCGATGCGCGCGCCAAGAGATCCGACTAACATTGAAGACGAGTTCGTAGAAGCGATGCGCCCACTTGGAGCTCGTCGTCCCGTTGAGATCGACCCAATTTGTGCCAACACTCACAATGCCGATCTAGTGTTCCCGTCGGACAACTTGATCTTGGAAATCAAGTGCCTCATTGAGGACCCGCAAGCGTCTCCCGATTTCGAGGAGAAACTCAGCACTCTGTATCGGAAGTGGGCGTCCGAGGGGCGCGTTCCGATTCTATACGGAACGGCCACGATAAGTACTCACGACCTACCAATTGAATGCGCGAGAGAGCTCCTGCTTCGCCTAAATGGGTCGGTTCGGGAACATGTTGTCAAGGCGAACGCACAGATAAAGAAAACGAAAGCTGCGCTCGGAATGCAGAACGCGTGTGGCGCGCTCGTCCTGTGCAATAGCGGAAACCGTACAACGAGGCCAGACGTCCTGCTGCATGGACTCGATCGAATTCTCGGAAACAAGTTTTCTGCCATCAACTGGGTCATCTACATGACGCATGGATTGCCCATAAAACTTCCGAACATACCCTTCCCAACCGAAATTTTTGCCAACGTTGTTCGCCGGGGCGGAAAGGCTATGCCCGACGAGCTGTTTGGAAGAATCCGAAACGCCTGGTTAGACTACCGAAAGCGTTTTGGAGAGGTTCGCTTCGTAGAGGCAGACGGACAAGAGCGCCTATTTGACATCGAGCACGAGTAGGGCAAGGATAGTTACCCCGGCAACTTCTCGAACGTCGCCACCCCCTCCGGCACGCGGTGGAACGGTTGCTTGTCGCAGGTGTAGATCGCGAGTTTCGGCGTGAACACTTTCGGGTCGTCGAGCGAGCCGACCTTCAGGATCACCGCCGGAAAGCCCGGCGCGCGCGTCACGATATGCGTGCCGCACTCCGCGCAGAACTCGCGCGTGACCGGCCGCTCCAGGTCTTTTCGCGAAAACTGCTTCGGCGCGCCCTTCGTGTATTTGAAGCCGGGGATCGGCATCGCCATGAAGAGGTTCGGCGAGCCGCCCGCGATGTATTGGCATTCGCGGCAATGGCACTGCGCCTGCATCATCGGCTCGCCCTCGGCCTCATAGCGCACCGCTTTGCAATAACATCCGCCTTCGAGTTTCATCGGGTCTCTCCAATGGTTGATGGCGGTACTATACCCCCTCTCCCCTTGCGGGAGAGGCGATTTTTCGCGTTGAGCGGAAAATCGGTGAGGGGTCGCTGAGTCTCCGCGGCACCGCCGGTGCCTGCATAGATTCAGCGGACCCCTCACGGTTTTGCTTCGCAAAACCGGCTCTCCCACAAGGGGAGAGCTAGTTGCGTTACGCCCGCGCCGGCAAGAACTTCGGCATGCAGAGCAACCCCGCCGAGACCAGCGCGATGATCACGCCGACCGGGAAGATCTCCATGAACGTGATCCCCATGCGGTACGGCATGTTGGTGTTGTACGCCGTCATCATCTCGTTCATTTCCGTGACGAGCTTGTCGAGCGCCGGGCCGGCGAGCCCCTTGGCCTTCTCGCCCGCGATGTAGTGGTCCATATAGGCCTTCATGTACGACCCGTCGGTCGCGGCCATATAGACCTCCCACCCGGCCACATAGATGACGCCGGCCACGATCGCGATGGCGAGCCCCATGAGGAGCGCGGGCACGAACTTGATCACCCCGCCCAAATCCCGGTCGCGGTACCGCTTCACCCCGAAGAAGATCATCGACAGCGCGACGATCATGGTGAGGTAGCCGGTGAAGAGCGAGTTGTCGCTCATCTCCTGGTTGCCGCTGGCCGCGGCGATGAAGGCGATCATGACGCCGATGACGATGAGCCCGGCGAACGTGCCGTACAGAAAGATGATATTGGTCATTGGGATGTTTGCCCCTCCTTCGGGCGTTGAAGAGGCTCACGAACTACCCGCCAACGCCGCCAAAATGTATCGTACGAAAGGGTGATTTCGCAGAAATCAGCCGGTTGGCCGACGGCTATCCGTGGTCCTTTTCCTCCGGCTCCCACAACTCGATCGGATTTCCCTCCGGGTCGTTCAGCTTGGCGAACCGCCCGTTCGGATAGACCTCCGGATTGACCTCGACCGCGATTCCCTTCGCCCGAAGCTGCGCGACCATCTTGTCCATGCTGCGCACGCGAAAATTGATCATCCACATCTTGGACGGATCGCCGAAATAGGTCGTGTCCTGCTTGAAGGGCGCGAACACGGTGGTCCCCGCCTCCTGCCGCCACGGCTGCACGTCGTAAGAGTCCGGCACCTGGGTTATCCCAAGGTTGTCTTCGTACCACTTGGCGAGCGCCTTCGGGTCCTTCGCCCGAAAGAAGAACCCGCCAAAACCAGTCACCTTTTCCATTGCCTGTTCTCCTAGTGCAGCAAATCCCGCACCCGACGCAGCGACAGCCACCCCCGCAGAAAGCAAGAGTGCCGCCCGTCGCGTCACATCATCCGGTGTCATCGCGCTCCACCTGTCAACTGCAAACCTACCATGTCATGGTCCGCGAAGGCGGACCACCCACGACTTGCTACGCCCGACCCAGCTTTGCCCTGAGGAAAGAAGCACCCTGTCACGAAGAAAAGTCGTGGGTGGTCCGCCTTCGCGGACCATGACAATTTTTTGTGCCTAAGGAATGAGCCGGAGCTCCCGCGCCTTTTGGATCGCCTGGGTCCGCCGCTGCACCTCAAGCTTCTGGTAGAGGTTGGCGATGTGCGTCTTGACCGTGTTGGGCGAAATGTCGAGCGCCCGCGCGATCTCCTTGTTCGCGTCCCCGGCTGCGAGCCGCTCCAGCATCGTGACCTCCCGTTCGGTCAGGCCCAACGCCTTCAGCGCCGCCTCGTTCCGCTCGAACGGCCCCGCCACGGTCTTGGGCGTGAGCCTGTTCCCCGCCCAAATGCCAAGGCCCGTGAAGGCCAGCGCGACCAGCCCGATGTACAGCTCCGGCGCGAACACCCTGACGATGTACTGGTACTGAATCCACTGCAGCACGAACGCCCCGCCGGCCAGGGCGAGCGCATAGAGCGCAATCGGTTTCCACATATCCCGCGTCATCGCGCCGGAACGCTAGCACCCCGCCGCGCGCGCCGCCAACCGCTTAGCCCTAAGGCGCTCAAGCTCCCCTTTCAAATGCCGCTCGAAAAAGGCGTCGCAGCCGAGGCAGACATTGGCGACCGGACGCCCTTTCGGATCGGTGACGGTGGACGCCGCGCGGTAGTCGTCGCGCGTCCAGCCGGCCGCAAGCCCCATGGCCTCGGGATCGCCCGCATTGATCGCTTCGAACGCCGGGTGGCCCTTCAGGCTATCGAGGATGTCGGTCAACCGCTCTTCCGTCAGATTGCCGAGCGGCGCCTTCGTCTTCAGACAGCACGGATAGACCGAGCCGTCCGGTTCGATCGCAACCTCCGAACCGGCCTCGCCGTAGTTCATGAAGTTCTTACCGCCGCTCCAGCGTGCACAGAAGTTCGTTTCGTAAGTCGCGTTGGAAAGCCCGTTCGCCCACGCGCGCCCGCGCGGCCATAGCTCGCCGATCCAAAGCTCCGGCTGCGCGCCGAAGAAGAGGAAGAACGGCCCCTCGCCCATCTGATCGCGCCGCGTCGATGGAACCTTCGCTTTGAGCCGCGCATCTCGCGCGCCGCCGAGGTCGATCTCCTTCGCGCCGAACGGCGCCATCATCGCGCGGATGTCGTCCATGAAGGCGAACTTCTTCTCGCCCTCAAGGCCCACGTGATAATCGTCGATTGAAGCGACCGCGATTGTCCGCACGCCGCGCGAAAACATCGCCTCGATCCGCTCGGGCGTCAGCACGTCGCCGGTCGTCTGCACGGAGACGTAGGGTGCACGCTCGCCCCAACGCTCCTTGATCGCCTCGAGTGCGGGGTAGAACAGCTCCTCGCGCACGCCGTCGATCAGAAGCTCGCCGCCCGCAAGCACGAGCAGACTGCGTTTGCGTACGCCGGTCTTGCGGTCGAGAAAGCTCATATCGTCGGGCAAGTTCTTGAGCACCGCGCGATAGGCGCGCTGCCCCTCGCCGACGACGCGCTTCAAGTCGTCGCGCACGTAAGGCCGGAACCGGTCGTCGTAGCAATGGCGGCACTTCCTGTGGCATGCCCACGTCAGCACCCAGTAAACGGCTTCCATCAAGCAGCCTTGGCGACCAATTGCAGCAAATGTTGCGCTTCCTTTGGCTTCGCGCGGGCTCTCGTGTCAAGCACCTGCGCCACCGCCGAGTGGCGCCCGGCGCGCAAGCTGGCGTCGATCCACGTCTGCACGAAGACGTCGCGCTGCGCATGACTGCCGCCGACGAGATGCAGCCGCGGCAAGACCGGGCCGATCGCTTCAGCCGCGTCGGCGTAGCGCTTGCCGGCATAAGCAACGAGCCCTGTGGCACACGGGATCGCGACGGACTCCCAAACGCCGCTCACGTCCTTCGCGCCGTGCCGCATCATCGAGACGAGGAACTCCTGCGCCTCGCGCGCCCGCCCGCCGCGTGCCAGCGCGTAGACGAAGTGCAAATCGTTGAACGGCAAGATGTGCTCATGCCAGCGCTCGGCAACCTTAGCCACCACGGGATCCCACCGCCGCCCGACATCCGCGCCGCGCATTTCGAGGCGCCACAGCGCGGAGATCGCACCGATTTGCTCCTGCGCAAACTCGCGCCACTCACCCCACAAATGCTTGTCGAAGATATCGAGCGCTCGGCCCGTCTCCTCGCGCTCCAGGTGAAACAGCACCAAGTGCCAGTAATTGTGCTCGCGCACGAAGATGCTGCGATCCGCCCAACCGGGCGCATGCTTCGTCATAAAGGCGACGCCTTCATCGACCCGCCCGCGCGTCTCCATCACATGCGCGATCGCATGATGCGCCCAAGGGTCTCTCGGATTGAGTTCGAGCGCGCGATACGCGGCCTCCTCGGCGACGCCGATAGCGTTGTTCTGCTCATGCGCGAACGCGAGCATGCTCCACGCGCCGGCCGTCTCCTGATGCGCCGGCAGGATGGCCTTCGCCACCTCCAACATCGTGCGCGCATCGCCCATGTTGAATGCCAGGTACTGCGCCCACTTGGCCGCCACGATATCGCGCGGATGTTCGGCGACGATCCCGCGCAGCCGCTTCAACGCACCGGGAATGCTGCCACGCCACCAATCGGCCACCGCCGCAACGAACGCCTGCTCGCGGACAGTCGCGTGCACCGCAACCTTACGCGCCCGCCGCAGGTATCCGCGCGCCTTCTTGAAGCTCGGCGCGGCCTCGAGCGCCATGTGCACAGCCGCAGCATTGGCGTTCACCAACGCACAGTCCGCATCCGCGTCCGCCGCCGTAAACACCGAGCGAACTTTGGGCCCATAGCCGATCCAGTCTGCGGCAAACACGTTGTAGGCGGCGAGCGTACCTGCCCGCTGCGTCGTCACGTCGAGGTCGAAGAGGTCCTTAGCCATGGCAGCTCTCTTGTGTGGCGGGTCCAGACTCGCCCTGAAGGCCCGCAAAAGGAAGGTATAGTGTCGATAGACGCCGCGTTCAGTTCAAAACGCCCGGCCAATTCCGGTCACCCTTTGCGATGAAACCGGGGATGTCCTTCTCCCACTTCGCCTGCACCGAACGGTCGTAGTTCAGATAGAGCTTACCGTTCACGATTTTCCAAACTTCAGGGTCGCCGGACGCCGTGTACCCCTGAGCGACCGCCCAAGCGCAGTAGCCGCCATACTGCGGCGCGTAAGCGGCCGGATTGGTCCGAAAGGCCTCGAGGTTTTCTTTCGACGAGAAGCGCCACGTCGCGCCCTTGTACTCCGTCGAAAACTGCCCGTTGCCAGCAACCGGACGGCCTACCTTGAAGTACGCAACCGCGTCGTAACCGCCGGCGGCCAGGGAAGAGAATGTACCGGTGTAAACCTCAGCATCGCGCGCAAAGGCGACTGGCGCCGAGAACAACGCCCCACACAGCGCAACAACCGAAAACAGGCGGGAAAGGATGGATATCATCGGGAGGTTCCTCGTTTTTGGGTCTCGACGGAGCAGTTCGTCCGCCCCCGCCAAAAGGTTTCGCTGGTCACAGACACGTGAACCCGCGCAACAAAGCCCGTTCCACGAGCGAATATCCTCCCATGAGCAGAACGGCGTCGATTTCGCCGCGCCTCCGAGCGGGTTCCATTGACGAAGGCGAGGCTTTCGTGATGATCGCCCTCGCGCGGCTTGCGCGCGCGCAGCTTTTCGAGGGACTTTGGGCGCTCGTGCAAGGGGATGAGACGGACGAATCGCCATCCGCTCGCTGGCAGCGTCTGATGGTTGCTGCCCAAGCGGGCGACCGCCACGCCTACACGGCATTCCTAAAAGAGGCTTCGAGTTTCATCCGCGTCATCGCCCGCCGCTACCATCGCGATGCCGGCGCAGTCGAAGACGTTGTTCAAGAGACGCTGCTCAGCCTTCATCGTGTGCGGCACACCTACGAGCCCGGCCGCCCCGTCGAACCCTGGGTCGCTGCGATCGCCAAGGCGCGCGCGATCGACGCGCTTCGCGCACGCCAAAGGCGGGCAGCAATTGAAGCCGAATCTCCATCGGCCATCGATATTGCCGATACCGCCGCAAGCCCCGGCACGCGGCACGAAATTCAAGCCGAGGTCGCATCCGCGCTAGCTGCACTGCCCGCGGGTCAGCGCGCAGCCGTGCGCATGCTCAAGATCGAGGAACTCTCGTTGGCCGAAGCCTCCGAACGCAGCGGTCAATCGGTGCCGGCCCTGAAGTCGTTGCTGCATCGCGCCATGCTGACATTGCGGGCGACATTGAAAGGTGGCGGCGATGCGTGACACCGACAAACTCATCGAAGAATTATCCGGGGACGCCAAGCCGGTGAAACCGCTCGCGCCGCCGCTGCGGCGCGCTGGTCTTCTGCTCGCAAGCCTCATTGCCGCGATGGCGGCATTCGCGACATTCGGCGGACACGTCGGAGAGACGATCGCACATTTTTCGAACACACGATTTGTGCTTGAGCTTATCGGCTCACTCGCGGCCGGTATCGGCGCCATCATTGCCGCTGTGATGCTCTCAATCCCCGGCCGCGCTCAGTCGTGGGTCTATCTCCCATTGCCGGGCGTCTTTCTGTGGCTCATCGGCGGTGGCCTAGAATGCTACCGCCAGGTCGATGAGCTCGGCTACGTCCCGGTCTCGCTTTTCGCAAGCCGCGACTGTTTCATCTTCATCGTCGGCGTCGGGCTCCCCGCCGCGGCTGCAGCTTACCTCTTTCTCCGCCGCCACCTATCCGTCGATGCCGTCCGCGTCACAGCGCTCGCAACACTCGGCGCAGCGCTGCTGGCAGCCGCGCTGCTGCAATTCATCCACGCCCACGGCACAAATCCGGTCGACTTCGGCACCCACGTCGTTGCCGTCACTCTGCTGACGCTACTCGCGACGACCGTCGCTCGGATCGATTACCGCCGCTAGCTCGTCAGCATCTCCTCGCTCGTGATGCCGAACTTGCCGTCCAGCCAGGCCACGACTTCGTGAGCCGCCGGATGCGCCAAGGCCGCCCACTTGGCCCGCAACCGAGCAGCTCTTTCCCCCAAATTGGCGAGCCCCGCATCCTGCAGCGACAGCAGGTCGTTCTCGAGTAGCTTGGCACCCTCCTCGCCCATCACGGCGCGCGCGGCACCACGGAAGGATGACATGTAGCGGTATTCCTCACCCTGCCGATAGCTATCGACCAGCGTCAGCGCCGGGATCATACTCAAGTGCGGCTGCAGCGCCGGATTGATCGCGTGCGCCGACACGTGCGCCGCCATCGATGCCGGCCGTCCAGTGAACCCGCGCAGATGCAGGAATTGCGACATGCGCGGCCCGTCGTTGACCGGATAGTTGTCCCAGAGGAACGGCTTGCGACGGAGCCGCCCCGTGACATCCTGCAAATGCCCAGGCGAGAACGCGCGCGCGCAAACCTCCTCGCCCGTCCAAAACACCTCGACCTTGCGGTCGAGCAGCCGCCCCAAGTCCTCGAGATAGTTCGCCGGCCGCGCACCGAACACGCGGTCGAGCACCACCTCATCCGTGTAGTACGACGGGCACATGATGAGCCGCGAGGCCTTCATACATCCCGACACGAACGCGACGATCTCCGCCTGCCGCTGGGCAAGGTCTGGAATGTCGCCGCGCATGTCGTCGAACAGGATCGCAAGATCGTCGAGCCCAGCCGCCTCAAGCTGCGCAATCCGCGCCTTCAGCACGGCCCGCGCCTCGCTGTCGAAATGCCGGAACACCTCAAAGGGGCTCAATCCCACCCCGAACCGCACCCCGGCCGCGCGGCACGCTGCCGCAAACGCCGCGAGCGCCGCTTGCTCTGCCGCCGGATGCGGCTCCTTCCACCGGCGCCGCAAATGCGCATCGCCCTTCGGTGCATAGGTGAAGAAGCGATAGCCGTGCGGTGCGAGCGTCCGCATCACATGGGTGCGGTCGGCCCAGCTCCACGGCTTGCCGAAATAGCCTTCGATGATCCCAAGTTCGGGCAGCGTGTTGCTCATGCCCGGACCCTAACAGCCGCTTGTGGCAGCGGCAATTTCCGCTACGCTCACCCCCAACAAGAAACTGGAGGAATGTCCATGGGCGTGTGGAACTACGGCGACATCATCGACGCCGTGGCAAAGGTGGTGCCTGCCGGCGCACCGGCACTAATTCACGCAGACAAGACCACAACCTGGCTCGCGTTCCACGGCCGCACGAATGCGCTGGCCCGCGGACTGATCGAGGCCGGTCACAAACCCGACGACAAGCTCGCGATCCTGATCCGCAACCGCCCCGAATACATGGAAGCGACGATCGCGGGCTTCAAAGGCCGCTTCGTCCACGTGAATGTGAACTACCGCTACAAGGCCGAGGAACTGCACTACATCTTCGACAACTCAGACGCGCGCATCGTCGTCTATGGCAGCGAGTTCGCACCGCTGATTGCCGGCATCCGCGACCGCCTGCCGGGTGTGAGGACTTGGCTGCAAGTCGAAGTCGACGGCACGCCCCTGCCCGCGTTCGCCCAAGACTACGAGATGTTCGTCGCGGCGCACGGCGCAGGCGACCTCGACATCAAGCGCTCGCCGGACGACCTGTTCTTTCTCTACACCGGCGGCACGACCGGCATGCCCAAAGGCGTGATGTGGCGTCAGCACGACCTACGCGCCGCGCAGATGAATCCAGCGCTGATGCCCGTCGTCCCCACGAACATCGCCGAGCACGTCGAGATCGTCCGCACAACGCCCGGTCCGCGCTTCATCCCCGTCTGCCCGCAAATGCACGGCACCGGCCTGCTCACATCGATGGCGGCGCTCATGAGTGGCGGCTGCGTGGTGACGCTCGACTCCGCCACCTTCGACCCCATCGAATTGTGGGATGTCGCCGCCAAGCACAAGGCGACGAACATGGCGATCGTGGGCGACGCCTTCGCCAAACCCATGCTGCGCGCGCTCGACGAGAACAAGGGCCGCTGGGATCTCTCGTCGGTGGCGACGATCGTCTCCTCCGGCACGATGTGGTCGCGCGAGGTCAAGCACGGCATGATCGCTCACCTGCCGCAAGCGACGCTGCTCGACTCGTTCGGCTCCTCCGAAGCCGTCGGCTTCGCCCTCTCCGCCACGACGAAAGACGGTGAGGCGCAAACCGCGAAGTTCACGCTCGGCGCCGATGTCGCCGTGTTCACCCCGGACCACAAGCCCGTCGAGCCCGGCTCGAACGAACCCGGCTTCATCGCCCGCGGCGGCAACATTCCCGTGGGCTACTGGAAGGACGAAGCGAAGACGGCCAAGACGTTCTTCACGATCGGCGGCAAACGCTGGTCGATCCCGGGCGACTTCTGCCTGCTGCACGCCGACGGCTCGATCACGCTGCTCGGCCGCGGCAGCGCCTGCATCAACACCGCCGGCGAAAAAGTCTACCCCGAGGAGGTGGAAGAGGCTTTGAAGCTGCACGACAGCGTGGACGACGCCCTCGTCGTCGGCGTGCCGGACGAGAAGTGGGGCAACGCCGTCACCGCTGTCGTCGAACTTGCGCCCGGCGCCCGCTTCGACGAAGGCGCCTTGCGCGCCCACGTCCGCGAACATCTCGCCGGCTATAAGACGCCGAAGCGCATCCTTGCCGTGCCGCAGATGTTCCGCGCCCCGAACGGCAAGGCCGATTACAAAGCCGCCGCCGACCACGCCCGCACCAGACTCGGCCTCTAACCCATGAGCAAGATCGTCGAAACCGCCACGCGCTTCGCGGAAACGCACGTCGCATCGAATGCCGCCAAATGGGCGCGCGAAGGCCGCATGCAGGTCGAAGCCCTTCGCGCCGCAGCCGACGAAGGGCTGCTCGCATTTCAGGCACCGCGCGCCTGGGGCGGCCACGAAGCAGGCTTTGGCGAGAAGCTGAAACTGCTCGAAGTTCTCTCGCGCCACTCTTACGACTTCGCCTTCAGCCTCACGAACACGGCAGGCTGCGCGGCCCACATCGCAACCGCCATGCCGCACGACGTCGCCGCGCGCTATGTTCCGGCGATGCTCAAAGGCGAACGCTTCGGCGGCAGCGCCTTGAGCGAACCCGGTGCCGGCAGCGATTTCGCGGGCATCAAGACGCGCGCCGAGAAGGACGGCGACGGCTGGCGCCTCACCGGCGAAAAAGGCTGGATCACGAACGCGGCGTTCGGCGACGTCTTCATCACCTACGCACAAACAGACCCAGCTCAAGGCTGGCGCGGCATCGGCTGCTTCCTCGTCGACGGCACACGCGACGGCTTCGAGCGCTCGAACGCCGAAGCGCTTGCTGGCGGCGGCGTCATCGGCGCCGGCGGGTTCAAGCTCACGAACTACCGCGTCCGCGCCGATGAGGTCGTGGCGCCGCCGGGCCACGCCTTCCGCCGCGCCATGGCAAGCGTCAATCAGGCCCGCACCTACGTGGCCGCAATGTGCGTCGCCATGGTCGACGCTTGCCTCGACACGGCAATCGCCTACGGCAAGTCGCGTCAAGCATTCGGCGCCCCGCTCTCTTCAAAGCAAGGCTGGCGCTGGATGGCCGCCGACATCGCGACCGATGCCGAAGCCGCCCGCTCGCTGGTCGCCAAAGCGGCCGATCTCATCATTAAGAGCGATGACGCCGCCCTCGCCTCGGCGCACGCCAAAAAGTTCGCGACCCGCATGGCGATCCAGCGCATCTCCGACGCGTGTCAGCTAATGGGCGCGGCGGGCTTGCGCGAAGAATACCCGTTCCTGCGCCACCTCGCGTCAGCCAGGGTCGCAAACTACACGGACGGCTCCACCGAAATGCAGAACGAACGCATAGCTGCGATCGTGATCGGTCAGTAAGTCACTCTTTTGGTCCGTGTTGATCGGCCAAATACGCGTCGGTTTCCTCGAAATGAGGAACCCAGTGATGCCGCGTCACCCCAAAGAGCGAACGCGTAGGTTTGCTAAACCCCGGATCCGCGAACGCCCCGACCGAGATACCAACGATATTCGGATCGACCGAGAGGTCCCAGTAAACCGACGAGCCGCATCGCGGGCAAAAGTGAAACGTCACCCGCCCGCCGCGCTCGGTCGCGCGCGAAAACGTCTTCGCCTCGCCCTCGATCGCAGCGATCGCGGAGCGCTCGAAATGCGCGTTGTCGGCGAACACGCTGCCCGACCGCCGCTGACACTGAAAGCAATGGCAGATCGCGACGCGCGAAGGCTCGCCCCTGACTTTCACCCGCAGGTTCCCGCAGCAGCACATTGCGGTGCGTTCCATGGCACTCCCCTACTGCGGCTTCAGATCGCTGAGCCTGTCGACCTTGCGCAGTTCCGGGAACCAATACGCCCATAACCCGACGACCGCCAGCGTTCCTGCACCGCCGACGACCACGGCACGCACCGCGCCCCACCAGGCCGCGGTTAATCCTGACTCGAATTCACCAAGCTCGTTCGACGCACCGATGAAGAGCATGTTCACGGCGCTTACCCGTCCCCGCATGTGATCGGGGGTGATAAGCAGCGTCAGCGAGTGACGAACGTTGACGCTCACCATGTCGGTCGCGCCCATAACGATCAGCGCCGCAAGTGACAGATAGAAGTTCTCGGATAGCCCGAACACGATCACGGCGAGGCCGAAAACCCCCACACACCCGAACATCTTCAATCCGGCATGCCGCTTGAGCGGATACATGGTCAACCAAACCGACATGACCGCCGCCCCGATCGCCATGCCCGAACGCAGAACCCCGAGCCCGAACGACCCGACATGCAATATGTCCTTTGCAAACACCGGCAACAGCGCAACCGCACCGCCCAGCAAGACCGCAAAAAGATCGAGCGAGATCGCGCCGAGAATCTCCCGCCTGCGCCGCACATAGGCGATGCCTTCTGCCACCCGCTCGAACAGCGATCCTGTCGTCTCGGCCGGCGGCCGCACGACGGCGTCGATCGCGAAGACGAAACAACCCGCAAGAACGAAAAGGACGATGCAAATTCCGTAGGCGACGGCCGGACCGCCGATGAGTGCAGCCCCGCCGAGCGCAGGCCCTGATATGACCGCCACCTGAAAGACGGTGGACCCCACAGAGATCGCGCGCGGCAAGTCCTGCTCCGGCACGATCTGCGGCAAAAACGACTGCGATGCCGGTGCAGAGAACGCCCGCGCCGAACCGAACAGGACGAGCGTCGCAAAGTAAGGCCATGTCTCCGTCACGCCGCTTAGTGTCAACGCGATGAACAACACGGCACACGTCGCTTCGACGGCATAGCTCGCCGTCAGCATGAGCCGCCGTTCGAAGCGGTCGGCCAAGTCACCGGCGTAAAGCGTGAGTGCAAACATCGGCACGAACTGAGCGAGCCCGGCGAGCCCAAGCGTCAGTTCGTCACCGGTGATCTCATAAAGCTGCCAGCCGACCGCGACCGATTGCACCTGCATCGCCACATTGCCGGCAAAGCGCGACGCCAAGAAGAACTTGAGATTGCGGGTAAAAATGACCGAACCGCCCGCGCTATTTCCGCTTCAACATCGCAGCCAGTGCCCTTAAGGCGGCCGTCACGACAACGGCAACGGCCAGAATCCCGATGACGGCCCACGAGCCGAAATCGAACACCTTGCCCTCTTCCAGGTAACGCGCGAGCCCAAACCCGCCCAGCGACACGACGACGAACACGGCGCCGATCTTCAGCGTCTGAAAGAACTTCGCGAGCGGTGTTTTAGGCGTAGCCATCCTCAGCCCTGCGGTTGCGTCAGCCGCGCGAAGGTAAGACCGGCGAGCGCGCCCACCAACATCTGCGCGCCAAGACCGAAGATGCCGCGCGCGCCGAATACGCCGACCGTCCCCACCGTCATCTTGAGAGCCGTGAACAGCACGAACATCGCGACCGCGCCCGCCACCGCAAAAACGATCCACCGTAGCCCCGTGAAGCGCGTTACCAACCCCGCCGCTAGGAAGGCGATCAGAAGACCGACGCTGGTCAACACACCGTAAGGCGGCGCGTTCGGTGCCATACCGACCTCCATGTTGACGACGTCATGCCAAATCCAGCCGAGCCTGTCGCCCATCGAAAGCACAACCGGCGTTCCGGTATTGGCTTGCGTTGCCGCCGCGAGCCAAGCCTCCTGCACGAACAGCGAATGCACCGCCGCACCCAGCACCGCCATGACGAGTGCCGCAACCAGAAACGCGACAAGTCTGCGCAACATGGGCAAAACCTCCCCAACCGAAGCAGACTTTGCTTATGCCCTGAAATAGGGTCAGATGTCTCTAGCGACATAGGAGCGATCGGCATGCACCGGCGGGCACTTGCTTTAGGCGCCAGCATTTTGACCATGGCGGCCGCGCGCGCTGACGTGCTGCCCGACCCGCTCCATTTGCCGCCCCCCAAACCGCTGAACGCCCCTGCCGTCGACACCGGTTACAAGGTAACTGAGGTCGCCAAGGGCCTCGACCACCCGTATTCGCTGGCCTTCCTGCCGGACGGCGCGATTCTGGTAACGGAACGCGCAGGCCGCCTGCGAATCATCAAGAACGGTCAGCTGCAGCCGCAGCCGGTCCCCGGCGTGCCGCCCGTACATGTGGGCAGCCAGGCCGGGCTTTTCGATATCGTCCTGCACCCGAAATTCGCGGAGAACAACTTCGTCTATCTGACATACGCCGGCGGCACCAACGCCGCGAACAGCACGCATGTCGCGCGCGCACGCTTCGACGGCACGGCGCTGCGCGATCTGAAGGTCATCTTTCAAGCAACGCCCAACAAGGACACGAACAATCACTACGGCGGCAAACTTGCGTTCCTTGGCGACGGCACATTCGCACTCACGATCGGCGACGGCTTTGAGTACCGCGAGCAGGCGCAGGATCTGAACTCCGATCTCGGCAAGATCGTGCGCCTGAACGATGACGGCAGCGTCCCGCAAGACAATCCGTTTATGGGCGCGATCGGTGTCACGAACTACGAGGTCTTGACCTCGGGCCACCGCAACCAACAGGGCCTCGCCTATGATGCGGTGGCAAACCGCCTCTACGAAACCGAGCATGGCCCGTTCGGTGGAGACGAACTCAACATCATCGACGCGGGGCGCAACTACGGCTGGCCCGTCATCACCTACGGCCTCGACTACACCGGCGCCTATGTGTCGCCGTTCAAGGAATTCCACGGCATGATGCAACCGGTAACGCAATGGACGCCGTCCATCGCCCCCTCCGGCCTTGCGATCTACCGCGGCGACAAATTCCCCGCATGGAGCGGCGACGCCTTCGTCGGTGCGCTTGCGCACAAACACCTGCGCCGCATCGACCTTGACGATCAAGGCCACGCCGTCGGCGAACAGCGCCTTCTGACGAAGCTCGACAAGCGCATCCGCGACGTCCGCGTAAGCCCGGACGGCTATATCTACGTCACCACCGACGAGGACGTCGGCAGCGTCCTCAAAATCGAACCGGCACCGTAACATGGGAATGAAGATCGGCCGCCTCGCCGGCGCCCTGGGCGCAGAGATCCAAGGGCTCGACCTCGCACGCGAACAGTCCTCGACCGAAATCGCAAGCTTGCGCCAGGCGCTGATCGACCACCTCGTTGTCACGATCCCAGGCCAGTCGCTGTCGCTCGACAATCTCGAACGCCTGACCGACCAACTCGGCGGCCGCGCCGTGACGCCGTTCGTCAAGCCCTTGCCGGACCGGCCCTACGTAATCCGCGTGCTGAAGGAGCGCGAAGACAAGTTGAACTTCGCCAACGCCTGGCACTCCGACCTTTCCTACCTACCCGAGCCGCCAAGCTTTACGTTGCTCTACGCTCACGAAGTCCCCGACTTCGGTGGCGACACCGTGTTTCAGAACCAATACCTCGCCTTTGAAACGCTGTCGGACGGTTTGAAGGCGACGCTGCGCGGCTTGCGCGCCGTTCACTCCGCTGGCGCCGCCTACGGAACGGGCGGCTTCCTCGACAAGGTGAAACACAAAATGTCGACCGAGATCGCACCGTCTGATGAAGCGTTCCAAGAATGCATCCACCCTGCGGTCGTTCGCCATCCCGAAAGCAAGCGCGAGGCACTCTTTCTGAACCCGGTCTACACGACACGCTTCGACGGCTGGAACCAAGCCGAAAGCCAGGCCCTGTTGCAGCACATCCACCGCCACCAAACGAACGAGAACTTCACCTGCCGCGTGCGCTGGGCGAAAGGTACACTGACGATTTGGGACAACCGCGCAACGCAACACAACGCCTTGAATGATTACCACGGCCAGCGCCGCGAAATGTTCCGCACCAGCGTTGCAGGCGGACGGCCGCAAGCGGCATAACCGCGTCATGACCTTGTTGATCGGCCTAATTGTCGGTTTCGCCGCTGGTCTTTTCGCAGCGCGCTTCGTGCGCGAGCAAAGGAACGGCGCGAACCCGCCCGCACCTCCCGACGCAGCACAAAGCCCGCCGCCGATCGAACCTCCACCCTCGGCGGACGAACCCGAACCGCTCAGTGCAAAGCTCCATCGACTCACCGCGCCGCTCGAGTCGTTCGGTGATGCGACCGCACACCCGCGCGAACTGGCGGACCGCCGTGAATTCGCGGAGGCCGTCGCGCTGTTCCTTGAGCCCGGCGTTTCGCGCGAAGTCGTCACACAATACGCGCTGGGTGCAAACTGGACGATGTCGTGCGCCGCTCTGCAGGCGCTCGGCCAGCGGCCGGACGGGGCCCAGTCGGCACAAGAGATCGCCTCGTTCTTTAGCCGCCTCAGGCCCTGGGCCATGCACTACGGACTTGAGTACCTGGCCTCGCTCAAGACCCGGATCGCCGCTGGCGCACCCGTGGTGAGCGCGGATCATTGGTGGCAGGACAACCTGGTCATACCGTCGCTGTTCCGCAGCTATTTCACAAAGCTTCAGGAACTCGGCGACAAGCCGGTATTCGGCCCCTCCGCAACCGCAGCCCATGCGAGCGAACCCGCACAGATCGAAGCATTCTTGCGAAGCCTCGATCACCCGTTTGCGACGGCGCTGATCGCCGACCTGCGCACCACCCGCGCGGCCAAACTCGATCGCCAATTCTTGGAGAGCTTTGGCCGCTTCTGGTCGAAGTCGGACGAACCGCTCATCGAACCCGAAGAGTGGAAAGACCTGCTCTCGACCGCAGAGACCTCGCTCACGCACGCGCCCGCGCGCTCGCTAATCGTGCGCGGCGAGCCGAAGGTGGGCAAAAGCGCGTTCCTACAACTGCTCGGCGACCGGCTCATCAAGAAGGGATGGACGATCTTCGAAGCAGGCGGCCCCGAACTCCAAGCCGGTCAAACTTATATCGGTCAGCTTGAGGAGCGCGTCCGCCGCCTCGTCAACGAAGTCACGGCCGACAAGCGCGCCATCTGGTATGTGCCCGACATTTTGCAGATCGCCGTCAGCGGCACGCACCAGGGCCAGACCGCGAGCATCCTCGACCAGGTGCTGCCGGCCGTAACTGCGGGTCGGCTCGTCATCGTGAGTGAAGCGACACCCACGAAGGTGACGCAGCTCGTGCAATTGCGGCCGAACCTCAAGGGCGCCTTCGAAGTCGCGCCGCTCGCGCCAATGAGCGAGGAGCGAACCGAAAAGCTCGTAGGTGCCTACCTTGCCGCACTCTCGCGCGCGTCAAAAGTTGCGTTCGACCCGGCCACCGGCTCGCATGCACTGCAACTCGCGCGGCAATATCTGGGCACGCAGCAACTCCCAGGCGTCGTCCTCGACCTTCTAAAACTCACGTTCAACCGTTGCGTGGCGGAAGGTGCCAAGACGATCAAGTCGCACGACATCATGACGACTCTGGCGCAGGCGACGGGCCTGCCGCTCGCCATTCTGGACGGCGCTGAAAAGGTCGAACTCAGTGATGTCCAACGCTACTTCGACGAGCGCGTCATGGGCCAGGCCGAAGCCGTGCGCGCGGTCGTTGACCGCATCGCCATGCTGAAGGCAGGCCTCACGGATCCGTCGAAGCCGATCGGGGTCTTCTTGTTCGCAGGCCCCACCGGCACGGGAAAAACGGAACTCGCAAAGACGCTGGCCGCCTACCTCTTCGGGTCGGATGAACGGCTGATTCGCCTCGATATGAGCGAATTCAAAACGCACGAGGCGATGAACAAAATCGTAGGCGATCCCTCGGGCGGTCAAACCGACTCGCTTATCCACCGCGTGCGCAAACAGCCGTTCTCCGTCGTCCTTCTCGACGAGTTTGAGAAGGCGCACGGCAATATCTGGGACCTGTTCTTGCAGGTCTTCGACGATGGCCGTCTAAGCGACGCGGCCGGCAACGTCGCCGACTTTCGCCACTGCATCATCATCTTGACCTCCAACCTCGGCGCCACATCGCACCAAACCCCTGCACTGGGCTTCGGCGCAAAGGCAGCGGCGTTCTCGTCCGATCAAATCATGCGCGCCATCGGCCAGGCGTTCCGGCCGGAATTCGTGAACCGTCTCGACAAAGTCATCGTATTCCAACCGCTTCGTCGCGACCTGATGCGGCAGATTCTCCAGAAGGAGTTGCGCAACGTCCTCGACCGCCGCGGCCTGCGCAATCGCGAATGGGCGGTCGAATGGGAAAACTCGGCGATCGAGTTCTTGCTCGACAAGGGCTTCTCGCCGGAACTCGGTGCGCGACCGCTGAAGCGCGCGATCGACCAATATTTACTTGCACCGCTCGCCGCAACGATCGTCGAACACCGCTTTCCCCAGGGCGACCAGTTCCTGTTCGTGCGCAGCGACGGAAAGGCGATTCAAGTCGAGTTCGTCGATCCCGACGCCGACCAACCGCAAGCGATCGCGAACACCGGCGGCGGCTCGCTCGCAGAGATCGTCCTCAGCCCGCAAGGGACCGCCTCCGAACGCAACATCGTCGAGACCGAACTCCGCGCACTGGAACAACGCCTCGCGAGTCCGGAATGGGACGCTCTCGCCACGGCACTCGCAAGCCAAATGGCGGAAGGCGCCTTCTGGTCGCGCACCGACCGCCACGGCGTGCTCGCACGCTTTGCGCTGATGGACCGTGTGAAAGCGGCCATGAAGACGGTCGCTTCGCTACGCGAGCGGCTGGACAAATCGCACGACAAAGACGGCTACTCGGCAGAGATTCTGGGCCGGCTCGCCGGGCAGATTCTCGTAACCGCAATGGGCGTCGAAGATGCGCTCGCCGACGCACCGATTGAAGCCCTCCTGATCGCCGAACCGGCGCTCGAAGGATCCGCCGTCTCGGACGAAACGCGGGCCTGGTGCGGCCAACTCTTAGGCATGTACCGCAAATGGGCGACCAAGCGCGGCATGCAGATCGAGGAGTACGGGGCAAGCGAAAAGCTGCTCACGATCTCCGGCTTCGGTGCATATCGCCTGCTTGAGCAAGAAGCAGGTCTCCACGTCCTGGAAGCAACAGCCGATGACGAAGGATCGCGCGTCACCGCCCGCATCCGCGTGGCCGCGGCGCCCCTGGGCGATGTCCCCAATGCAGGTGCCGCAACGGTGCTTCGCTCCGCAATCGACAAGGCGGCCGTTTCGAATGCCGTTGTTCGCCGCTATCGGGGCGGCGCCTCGCCGCTGGTGCGGGACGGTAAACGCGGGTGGCGTTCGGGCAAGTTCGAGAGCATCCTCGATGGCAACTTCGATTTGATCGGCGCAACCGCCGCGCGCTAGTCGGTGCCGTCGTCGGTCGAACGTCCGCCCACATAGAAGCCGCCGCGATCGAACTGCTTCAGCGACGCGTAAGCGCCTGCAACCAATCGCGCATGCGACCGCATCGTGCTCGACTTCGCCTCGCTCTCGGGCCCGAGCTGTGTGACGGCGGTAACCCCGTTCGATAGATTGTGACGCCACAACTCCTTGCGGAAAAACGGCGGCCCGTTGCGCAGACCGCGGATCAATTCGCTCGCCGTCGCCTCGTTGATCGCCCGTCCGAAGGCACCCTGAGCGAAGAGGTTGCTCAGCGCACGCTCCAGCACCGCATCCGTCATCCCGCCGGGATCGAAGGCGATTTCGTTCGTCAAAGTCTGAACGGCAAGCGCCTCGAATCCTCCGCCGCCGCGAACTTCGCGCACGAACAGGCCACCAACGCCCCCGCCATGAGCGAGCTTGGACTCGAGCTTTTTCCAACCGTCACCGGTCAAGATGACGTCGGTCAACAGCTCGCCAAAGTCCTTGCGCGTCTGCACGTCCGCAAAATCCGTCACGCGCAGGTCCGGCGCATCGACGACACGCAATTGCAGCGGCGTCGGCTTGGCCGGCTGGCGCCTCTCTTCCTTCGGCAGCGGCGGTTGAAGCGGACTACCGACGGGAACGATCTTCGGCGCGGCCGGTGCGGCAACGGTGGGCGCGACACGCTGCGACCGCCGCTGCTCGACATAGCCAAGCACAAAGCGAAGCGCGATCAACATAAGTACAATGACGACGAGCGCTCCGATGATCCACGGAACGTTCGATACGGCACAGCCGAGCAAGTCGCCGGAACTACATGTCGAAGGCATCAATCCCCACCGATGATGCGAGCGTCAGAGAGCCTCATCCCCTCGGCCCGCGCAAGCACCTTGTCGCCAAGATTTGGGCGCGATCACAAGATGGTCAACGCTTGCGATGGCGGGAAAACGACGGAATTCGGGCAATCGCGGCGCTTCGCCGCCGAACACGCTAAACTGGCGAGGAATCGGGAGGGTCTTCGCATGTCAGGCGTAGGCACGCGGATCAAGAAGGCGCGCGAGGCGTTGAACCTGACGCAGGTGAACCTCGCCCGCGCCGTTGGCGTCTCGCAGCAAGCCGTGATGGAACTCGAGTCGGGCCGTGCGAAGGGGACAAAACACACCGCGAAGTTTGCCCGCGCGCTCGGACAAGATCCGCTGTGGCTCGAAACCGGCGACGGCCGGATGCGCGAGCCCGCAAAGGCCAAACGCCAAGCGCGCGCAGAGCCGCAAGTGGCGCTCCCCGAACTCGCCGACTACGAGCGCGTTCCCATGTTCGACATGCGAACGGCTGCAGGGCGCAACGCCCTTGCCAACACCGCGGACGCGATCGGCTTCGAACTCTTCTCAAGCACCTGGCTGCGCCAACTGTCGCCAAGCCCGTTCTCGCAACTTGCCGTCGTCGCCATGTCGGGCGACTCAATGGAACCGACTCTTGGTCACGGCGACCACGCCCTGATCGACACCGCACAGGTGAACCTGCGCCGCGAAGGTATCTACGTTCTCCGCCTAGACGACACGCTGCTCATTCGCCGTGTGACGATGCACCCGGCAACCCTGCGCGTCACGATCGCCGCCGACAATGCACGATACCAGCCTTACACCGATCTCGATCCCGACGCGCTTCAGGTACTTGGCCGCGTCATCTGGATCGGGCGCGTGCTTGGCTAACGCGAGCCGCGGTAGAGCGCGTAGAACACCGGCAACAACAGCAGCCCCAACACGATCGAAAGCAAGAGACCGGCGATCACGATCACGACCAAGACGGCGTAGAGATCCTTGAACCATCCGGGAAGCTCAAACGGAGCGACCATCTCAAGAGTTGAGATCAAGAACAGCATCGTAGGCTCAACCACGGTCGCGTTCGCGACGGCAACCTGGCCGCCCAGTCGCTCAATGCCGCCGCCAAGTAGCATCGTACCGGCACCAACCCCACCGGCCAGCGTCAGAACAACAGCCAGAATGGCGTAAGGCCAAAACCACCGCCGCACCCGAGCCCTCCCCCAAGCCCAACGCGGAGGGTCTTACCATGATCGCTGCGCCCTAGCTGCAGCGCCAGGGTCACGGTCAAACGGCGATGATGCGTTCGCGAAGGGCTTTCGCGACGGCCTGAATCCGGGTGGAGACGCCAAGCTTCGCCTTCGCGCTATCGACATGGAACCGCACCGTTCGCGGGCTGATACCCAAGAGCGCGCCGATTTCCGCATCCGGCAGGCCGATAGCGACCTGGCGCAGACACTGCGCCTCACGGGCCGACAAAGCATTAACCGAAGGCGAGTTGCCATCCCTAAGCGCTAGCGCCTTCTCCACCCCCGCATGCGCAACAACCTGCAGCAGTGCGCGGGTCAACGGACTGGCGTCCGGCTCGCGCCCGCCAAAATTGGTCCCGACGACCGGCTGGCCAGCCCGGTATACGGGGACCACGAGCCCTTCGCCCTGTCGCACCACCTCGGCCATCAGTTCAAGCCAGCGCGCACCCTTGTGCGCCGGATCGTTTCGCAACTCCGAGATCAGAAATGGCTGCGGCCCCTCCATGCAATTGCGTACGACGGGGTGCTGCGAGGCGAGCATCTCGCGATCGACATCGGCAAGCACTCTTGGCTCATCGCTATAAAGCAGCGCTTCTCTCGCACCGGCCACCACGCGTCCCAAATCAAGCGCCAAGAAGTGGGAGTAACCAAACCGGGCCGCGAATTCCTTAACGCCCGGCCAAACGGCCCCGACGCTGCTTGCGCCGCGAATGCGGGACAAAGCCTCCGTCAAATCGGAATACGCGTCCATTGCCCCGATGCACCCCTCGATAACCACGCTCATTGTTCTTCTTCTCGCCGATCGCCCGGTCCCTTATGGCAACCAAGTCCGCTCGGGTCTTCTGGCTCTCGCGCCAGGGATCGAACCGGAGCAAGGACCATTCCAGCCGGCCTTCCGAACCTCAAACGACTGATCGAAAGAAGCTCGCTGCAACGCAAAAACACGTTGTGCGTTCAGTGCATGCGCATCGAAACTTCCTCCGTGCATGAAATCGCTCTCTCGTAACCATCACGACGATCAACCACTGAAACGAGCGGTAACACTCTGCGATCATCGTCCGTGCACGTCGTAAACGAACGGCGAGCGATGCAAATTGCTCCGCATGCGGAAAAATTTTGATTCCCCTCTATTGCAAAATCGAAAGTGGACATACGCTTCTGAGTAGAGTAGCCGCGTGATTCTCCGGCAGTTTCGTGGATCGGGCGTAAGGCGCGGCTACCGCCTAGGGAGGGCGGGAGTATGCGTAAGGGGCTGGGACGTCCGCGTGACGTCGGCGAGCGTTGGGTAAATTGGGCGGGTGTGTTCCGAAAAGACGGGAAGGTCTAACGGCGCGGTTTTCGGACCGCGGCGTGGTTTCTTCTGCGCGCCGGCGGCATGTGTTGGGGCCTATGGCGCGAATCTTGCGGAGCACAGGATCGCCATGGAACATCGTTTACCCCGTAGATTGGGACAAAACCGGCTAAGCACGCTGTTGCTTGCAGGTTCCGCCATTTGCGTCACCGGCAGCGCGCGTGCCGAACCGATACAAGGCTACTGGCTAGCGCCCACTGTCCTCGCCAGTAACCTCGGCATCGAAGCCTCGGTCGCCGCGCAACAGATCAAAACGCTGAAAGCGAAAGTCTTCGTCAAGAACGACGTCGAACTGTTCGTCGCCCCGGCACCGAACTGGAAAGACCTGACGCCGGCCTTGGACGGATTCGATCAGCCGGTTCAGTTCTCGGACGCGGATGCGCCGCAAGCGCCGATCTCGCTCAAGCTTCGCGGCAGCACGCTCGACCTTGAGCCCGCGGTCAACGTCAAAGTTGACCGTCTGGCGAACGGCGCAAACTTCGGCACCGGCAACGTCACGGCAGAAAGTGCCGGCTTCGATGCGCAACTCTTTGACGGCCGCCTCAGCTTCAGCACCGACATCGCAAAGATGGACGACAATGCCGACACGCGCGATTTCCGCGACCCGCAGCTGCGTGATCGCGACCGCTCGATCGGCCTCAACGACACGTCGCGCCGTCACCGCTTCTCAGCGAAAGTGATCGACACCGAAAATCTGCGCCTTCTGGTCGACGGCGATTTCGGCGAGACGTCGGAAGGTTTTGCCGCGACACTGCAGGAACTTCCCACCGGCCGGCTCGTCCTGCCCGGCTCGTGGTCGAACCTGACCTCAAGCCTTGAGATCGGCGACGCGCGCGTGAAGGTCGACTACCAAGACTACGTCACGAATCGCGAAGCGCTGAAGCGGCAAGGCTTCACGCTCGCCTACGCATCGTCGGCGATGTCCGTGTACCGCAAGGAGGGGATGGAGTTTAACCTGACCCAAGGCGGTCAGTGGTTGAAGCGCACCTCGTTCACCGGCATCAACGCCGACGTCATCGTCGCCGACGTGCTTCCGGAGGCGGTCGCCGACGCGATCGATCCGATCCGTCCGTTCCTGCCGACGATGATCAGCGGCGGGTTCGAACGCGGCGACATCGTGCGCGCCGAACTTCTGCCCGGGCCGCGCGACCGCGTGTCGACGGCAAACGCCGCCTTGATGTGGGACACGCGACTCGGCGAGACGACGGCCAGCTTCTGGGAACGGCGCACGAACACGGACATCATTCAGCCCGGCGGCGAAGACTCGAAGATCGAACTGTCGCGCTCGCGCGATCGCTTCGTCGACATCTCGCACAAGGTCCGCCGCGGCAGCTGGCAGTTTGGCGCCGGACTTTCGATGATCGAAACCGACGACACGATCGCAGGCGTCCGCACCGCTCAAAGCGAAATCGCCCCGCACATCTCTGTCGCCTACGCGCCGGAGAACGGGCCGCGTATCGAGCTGCGCTACGGCGCCGCCGACGCACAGTCGCAAATCCTCGACGACAATCTGGCCGCACGCGCGAAGACGAAGCAGCTCCAACTCAGCGTCGACATCTCGACGTTCGCACAGGAAGAACTCAACAAGCCGGACGCCAAGTTGAAGCTTGAGTACCGCTACGACCTGAACGGCAGCGACCGCGATCCCGTCTCGGGACGCGAGCGCGGCGGCGGACATGCGGTCTTGCTGACGTTCTCGACGCCGCTGAACTGACGCTTTTCCGCCATCGCAGGCGTGCGGCCTCCGCCGCCCTTGACGCATGGCCACGCTTGGCGACTGAATACGGCCATGAGCAACGCCGGAACCGCTACGGGCGCGTACCTGCCCCAGGACCGCACGACACTCGCTTTCCACTCGAACGTCGGCTCGCGCCACGTCCCTTATGGGCCGCTGCCGCGCCAGAAGCTCGACATCTATGTTCCGAAGAACGGCGAGGTGAAAGCGACCATCCTCTACCTTTACGGTGGCGGCTGGGTGTCGGGCGCACGGTGGTACTATCGCCTGTTCGGCCGCGCGATGGCCAAGCGCGGCTACGCTGTCGTGGTGCCCGATTATCACCTATTCCCACACGCAACATTTCCCGCCTTCGTGGAAGATGCAGCGCTCGCGTTCAAATGGATGCACGATCACGCGGGCGAACTCGGCGGCAACTCGGCACGCATGTTCGTCATGGGCCACTCCGCCGGCGCACATATCTCGACGTTGCTCGCACTCGACCCGGCCTACCTGCGCGCACATAGGTTAGAGACATCGGCGATCAAGGGCGTTATCGGTCTCGCGGGCCCCTACACGCTGGACCCGCTCAAATGGACAGGCGTCAAAGACATTTTCGCCACGTCCCGCGACGCACCCCATGCCGCCCGGCCGATTAAGCTCGTGCGCGCGGGTGCGCCGCCGATGCTGCTCCTGCACGGCGCCCGCGACCGCCTCGTCGGTCCGAACGCCAGCATCAACCTCGCAACCGCCCTCACAGCCGCAGGCGCCTCCGCCGAAGCGAAGGTCTATCCGAACATCGGCCACTTCGAGATCTTTGCGGCTTATCTCTGGGGCTGGCGTTGGCGTGCCGCCGTGCTCAAGGACACCGAAACCTTCATCGAAACGCGCTTGAACGGCCGTTAGAGAACCATCTGCGTCTGCGTCACGAGCGCAACCAGCTTGCCGTCCTCGCGCGTGATCCGTGTCTGCCAAACTTGCGTCTTGCCGCCGCGATGCACGGGCGTGGTCGTCGCACGCACCAGGCTGCCGCTCTGCGCGGGTGACAGAAAATTCGTCTTGCTTTCGATCGTAGTCGTCCCTTTCGCCCCTTCGGGCAGATTCAGAAACGTAGCGACCGCACCGGTCGTATCGGCAAGGGCCATCGCTGCCCCGCCGTGCAAAATGGGCATCGGCGCCGTACAAAGGTCCTCACGCACCTTCAACTCGGCAACGACCTCGTCCTTCGCCACGGAAACGAACCGCACGCCCATCAGTTTGGCGAACGGTAGCGGATTGGCGTTCAATTGATCTGCGGTGAGCATGTCCCAACCTCGCTACTAGCGTAGTCCAACTAAGCGCGCACACCGCCCGAAAGCGACTACCTGAGAGGTAATCAACCCTCCCGCAAGACCCGTGCCTTCTTAGCGGCAGGCCGATCCCAGCACCGCCTCACCCAAGCGTGAAGGTTAGGCTTGCCCGCAAGGTCGACAAACAGCAGCCGATAGAGCGTCGATGCGACGTTTAGGTCGGCGACGGTGAACGCATCCGGTTCGACCAAATACTCCCGCCCTTCGAGTGCGTCGTTCAGAACCTGAAGCGGCCACTCCATAGCTTCCCGCGCCTCATGCGCAATCTTCACGTCGCGCGCCTCCGGCGGAAGCAGCATGCTGTGCGAAATCCAGCGCACGATCGGCGCGTCGAGTTCCGACATCACCCAAAAGCTCCACTGCCAGGCTTTAGCCTCGCCTTGGGGTTCGCGCGGATAGAGCTTCCCGTGCTTCTTCGCAAGATACAGATTGATCGCCATCGACTCCGAGAGCTTGAACCCTGCGTCGTCGATCGCCGGAATATGGCCGGCCGGATTGATCTTCAGATATTCAGCCGATCGCGTACCACCATCGGCCGTCGTGGTCCTCACGAGTTCGTACGGAACGCCGATTTCCTCGCAAAGCCAAAGCGTTCGAATGGCCCGCGACTGCGGATAGCCGTAGATTTTGAGCGACATCCTACTGGGCCTCGTCCCAATCCACGCTGACGGCGCCGCACGCGATCCGAGCCCCGCCACCGCCCAGCGGCAGCGGTTGATCCGAGAAATTGTCGCCGCCCTGGTGAATGACGATCGCGCGGCCTCGCACCTCGTTCACCGAAAGGCGCAACGCGTTCATGGCTTCGCTCGCCGTACCGTCAGCGCCAACGTTCAGCACCGGCAGGTCACCGCGATGACCACCGCTTCCGGTCGGCCCCACGTGCTTACCCGTCGCGTTTGGATCGTAGTGGCCGCCGGCCGCAAGCCCGGCTTGCATCTTTCCGTCTTTCATGCCGGGACCGCAATTCGGATTCTCGTGCACGTGAAAGCCGTGTGGCCCGGGTGGCAATCCCTTGAGCTTCGGCACGATGCGCAAGCCCCCGCGCGAATCCGAAAGCGTCAGCGTCCCGATCTCAGGGCCAACGCCACTCGCATCGATCCTATACATCGAAACGGTGACCTGCCGCAGCATGGTCGCGCTGCCGCCGCCAACGGGAACCGTCGTCGAAGCGCCGATGCCCACATTGCCAGACGTACCGCCGACACCGACACCAACCGACATGCCCTGACAGCCGGCAAGCGCCAGCGCTGCAACACAAATGAGAACCGCCTTGTGCATCGAAGCACTCCCTAAGTCGCGGCGCGAAGGTGCCGGATCGGGCGGCCCGGAGCAATGGCTTCTGCCGCGCGTACAATCGCATTCGCGTCGATTCCGTAATGCCGGTACAACTCCGCAATTGAGCCCGTCTGCCCGAAATGCTCGACGCCAAGCGCCCGCACACGATGCCCGTGCACTGAGCCGAGCCACGCCAGTGTCGCAGGATGCCCGTCCAACACCGTCACCAATGCACAATCCGGCGGCAGCACGCCAAGGACACGCTCGACATGCGACCGCGCCGCCCCAAGGCCGTGTTCGCGAGCGCGCTGTGCCGCGGTCCAGCCCGCGTTGAGCCGATCTGCCGATGTGATGGCCAGCAGCCCGACGTCGCGCCGGTCCTCAGCCATCAACCCAACCGCTTCGATGGCCTCGGGCGCAACCGCACCCATATAGGCGACGACAACCTGTGCGTTCGCGCCGGGCCGCCGGAGCCAATAGGCCCCGTCGATGATCCCTTGCGCGACCTCGTCCGTCATCTGCCGCTTCGGCTGCTCGATCGGCCGCGTCGACAGACGCAAATATACGGAGCCGCCCGTTTGATCGCGCAGCCATGTGCGCTCATCCGCCTCCCCTTCGCCGTCGCGCTGTATGTAGTCCATCGCGAAGCGGAGCATCACCGCAAGCTCGTCCACATAGGCGGGTTCGAACGCACAAAGCCCGTCTTGGGCCATCCCGATCAGCGGCTGTGCGATCGACTGGTGCGCGCCCCCTTCCGGCGCCAGCGTGACGCCCGAAGGCGTCGCCACAATGATGAACCGCGCATCCTGATAGCAAGCATAGTTGAGCGCATCGAGCCCGCGCGCAATGAACGGATCGTAGAGCGTGCCGATCGGGATCAAGCGCTCGCCATCGATCGAATGCGACAGACCCAACGCAGACAGCAAGATGAACAGATTCATCTCTGCAATACCGAGCTCGATATGCTGCCCCTTCGGACCGAACTCCCACGCGAAGGTCGAGGGAATACGCTCCTGCTTGAACGTATCGGCCAGCGCCTCGCGCGCAAACAATCCGCGCCGGTTTACCCATCCGCCCAAGTTCGTCGACACCGTCACGTCCGGCGAACACGTCACGACCCGCTGAGCAAGCTCGCTTCTGGTGCGTCCAAGCTCGTTCAAAAGGTTGCCGAAGCCCGCCTGGGTCGACTGCTCGCCCGCCGGCGGAAACGAGAGCGCCGCCGGGACCTCCATGCGAGGCGCGTCGAAGCGGCGCCTGCCCGCTTGCGCGAACGGCACATTCGAGAGGAAAGAACTCAAGGCCGCCTCTGACGTTCGAAGACCCTCGAAGCGATCCCATTCATGCCCCTCCCGCACATTCATAACCTTGCGAAAGGTCTCCATCTGCGCCGGCGTCATCAGCCCCGCATGATTGTCCTTATGCCCCTGCAGCGGCAGACCGTACCCTTTGATCGTATAGGCGATGAAACACGTCGGCCGGTCGTGATCAACGGCCGCAAACGCGTCGAGCAGATGCGGTAGATCGTGCCCGCCCAAATTCGTCATCAGCGCCGCAAGTTCTGTATCGTTGCGCGCTTCGATCAGCTTCGTGACCGCGCCCTGATCGCCGATGTCGTCGAGCAGCCGCTTCCGCCACACCGCACCGCCTTGGTAGGTCAAGGCCGAATAGAGCTGGTTCGGGCATGCATCGATCCAATCGCGCAAGCGCGCCCCGCCCGGCTCCTTGAACGCAGCCTCAAGCAACGACCCGTACTTCAGAATGACGACGTCCCAGCCGAAATTGCGAAACATCGCCTCGAACCGCGACCAAAGCCCCTCGCGCACAACCGCATCCAAGCTCTGCCGGTTGTAATCGACGATCCACCAGGTGTTCCGCACACCATGCTTCCACCCTTCGAGAAGCGCCTCGAAGATGTTGCCTTCGTCCATCTCGGCGTCACCGACCAGTGCGATCATTCGCCCTTCTGGCTTGTCCTTCGCCCAGCCGTGCGCGCGCACATAGTCCTGCACCAGCGACGAGAACAGCGTCTGCGCCACCCCAAGCCCGACCGAGCCGGTCGAGAAGTCCACGTCGTCGGCGTCCTTGGTCCGCGACGGATAGCTCTGCGCGCCTTTGTACCCGCGAAAGTTCTTGAGCTTGTCGACCGTCTGCAAGCCCAGCAGATACTGGATCGCATGAAAGTTCGGGCTCGCATGCGGCTTAACCGCAACCCGGTCTTCGGGCCGAAGCACGCCGAAATAGAGCGCGGTCATGATGGTCGCGAGCGACGCCGACGATGCCTGGTGCCCGCCAACCTTCAACCCGTCGCCATGATCCCGCAGATGGTTCGCGTTGTGGATCGTCCAACTGGCCAGCCAAAGCACCTTTCGCTCAAGCTCGGCCAGGATTCTCAGCAACTCCGCACGCGCCATTGCCACCACATTCGGTAGGATTTCGCCCAACGGTAGGACACCGAAGCCGGCAATACCAGGCAACAAAAGGGCCTGGATCGGCCCCCCGGACGGCACTAATATGACAGCCCATGGAAATGCACCAAGTCCGCTACTTCCTCGCCGTGTGCCGCACGCTGAACTTCACCAAGGCGGCAGAGGATTGCAACGTCGCCCAGCCGTCGCTGACCCGGGCGATCCAGAAGCTTGAGGAGGAATTCGGCGGCCTCTTGTTCCATCGCGAGCGGGCCAACACGCACTTGACCGACTTGGGCCGTGCGATGCTCCCGCACCTTGAGCGAACCTATGAAGCCGCTCAATCCGCCAAACAGCTCGCGACGTCGTACAAGAAAGGCGATGTCGTTCACCTGCGCCTCGGCATATCGGCCACCGTACCCACCGCGGCCGTGACGAATGTCTTGGGCGGCGTACGCCAGGCAATCCCCACGTTCGAGCTTACGCTCGACGGCGGCGCCGATGTGAGATTGCTCGAAGAGGCGGTCGCCGGCGATCTCGATCTGATCGTGGTGGGCGACGACCACGACCTGCCGGAACGCGTCCGCGCTTGGTCGCTGCATCGCGAGCCTTTGGTCGCGGTCATGCCCAAGAGCCACAAACTCGCGTCACAGAAATCGGTCGCGATCACCGATCTGAATGACGTCGAGTTCATCCAACTCTCGAACTGCCCAATTGCCGAGCGCATTCGCCAGGTGTGCGCGAGCGCAGGTGTGACACCGAAGTTCACCACGCGCGCGGCGAACTGCGACCAGGTAATCTCGCTAGTCCGCGAGGGCCTTGGGATCGCGACCCTACCCGCCAGCATGGCCGTCGGCACCGATCTGGTGACCAAGGCAATCGAAGGCCTGAACATCGAGCGTTCGATCACGCTGGGGACCGTCGCCGGCCGCCGCTTCTCGCCCGCCAGCGACGCCTTCGTAAAACTTGCGCGATCACGCGATTGGAGCAAAGTAGACTGACCGAGCCTTTGCACGCGCTACCGTTTGCGGCGCTCGCACGCGCACGTAGTTGGCACATTATGGATTCATCCCTGCCACCCGCTCCCATGCGACCCGAAGGAAGTACTCCCTCTAGCTATACGGATTAGATGAACCCTCGCTTGAGACCCTTAGCGGTGAGGGCAATGATTCGCTGGCAAGCCTGCGCGATGGGCGCGGGACCCGAAACCTCCACGGGGACAACATGCGAATGACGACGAAGATCGGCGCGGCCGCCATTTCGATTGCGGCAGCCCTTACACCCGCGACGGCCGGACAAAAGGCATCGGCTGAACTCAACGCAGCGGCAAGCACGTGTTTTGGCAAAACGCCAGCGAGCTGGCCCAACCTGATCCTGGCCTGCGACAAGGTCATCAAGGCCAACGTTAATCCGGCGACCAAAGCGGCTGCCCACTACAATCGCGGCTCGGCGTACATGCGCATTGGCGGCGGTGCGAATGCACTTGCGGACTTCACACAGGCGCTCAAGCTGAAACCCGACTTTGCGCGCGCACTGCAAGCTCGCGGCGGCATTTACGTCGGGCAAGGCAAGTTCGACCTCGCGATCGCGGATCTTGACAAGGCGATCACGATCGATCCGAAATCCTCGGCCGCCTTCAACAACCGCGGCATGGCCTATATGGGCAAGAAGCAGAACGCGAAGGCGATTGCCGACTTCACCAAGGCGATCGAACTCGACCCCAAAGACCCGACGTCCTACGCCACACGCGGTACGGCGCACCTCACGGCAGGCGACAAGACCAAGGCGCTGGCGGATCTGAACCAAGCCATCCAGATGGACTCCAAGCAGCTCGTCGCCCTGTTCAATCGCGGCCAGCTACACCTGGCCAACGGCAACAAAGTGGATGCGAAGACCGACTTCCAGGCCGTTCTGGCCATTGCACCTGATCACAAAGAAGCCAAAGCAAAGCTTGACGCACTCAAAAAGGCGGGGGGCTAGCAGAATGAGATACGCCATTGCAGGCGCCAGCGTTCTACTGCTGGCAGTATCGTTGATGCCGGCGGTCGCGGCTCCAAAGTCGAAGGCATCGGGCACCACACTCACGCAAAAAGACCTGCGTGATTGCATGGGCGTCGACGGGTCGACGCACGACGTGCAGATTGTGGCATGCACCAAGATCATAAAATCCGGAAAGGTCAAACCCCCGCACCACGCCGACTACTACGCGACCCGCGGCAGCGCTTACTTCGCCAAGGGTGAACATGATAAAGCGCTGGCGGACTTCAACACCGCCATCGGTGTGCGCAACGCTTCGGAGTTCCGCTTTCAGCGTAGCCTTGTCCATATGTCGCGTAAGAGCTTCGACAACGCCAAGGCCGACCTCGCCGAGGTCATCAAGCAAAAGCCGCAGTTCGCGCCTGCCTACTTCATGCAGGGTCTAATCGCCTATACGTCCGCCGACTATCAAGACGCGCTGAACCACTTCGACAGCGCCATTCAACGACGTCCCACATATTTCCAAGCGATCTACGCGCGCGGCATCACAAAGAAGAAACTCGGCGACGACAACGGCTCAAGGAAGGACGTGTCTGAGGCCTTAGGCATGAGCCCGAAGATCGACAAAGAGATGGAGAAGCTTGGCTTCACGCTATGATCGAGCCTGGCGCAGCGCGTTAGCGTTGGCCGAAAAAGGAAGCCGCCGCATCCAGGTGCGGCGGCTATGCCTCTCTCCCCAGCACTCAAAGACCGAAGCTAGTTCCCGCGGCCAGCCAGGACGGCTGCAACTTCATCGATGCTGCCCTTGCTACCGCCGCTGTGCGTGTTGTTCGAAGTGCTCGAGCTGGACGTCGAACCCGATGTTGAAGTCTGATCGCCGTCCGAATCCTGATCCACATTCACGACGGATCCAGTCGAGTCGCTGATGATGATGCAGCTGCTGTTGGCCGTAGCCGACGCAGCGCTACCGGTTCCACCCGTGCCGCCGCCGCCGTTGTTGCCGCCGCAGACGATGGTCGTACCCGACCCGCCGCCAGCACCGCCCGTACCGTTGCCGTCTTCGACGTTCTTAATCACCACGGCCATGCTGGCCCGGTTCACGGGCGTAAAGTTCCATGGCTCTTTCCCGCCTAGCGGATCGGCTTGCGCGGCCGTCGATCCGAACAGGGCGATAGCCGAACCGCAGAGCAACGCAGAATACCCAATCTTCCTTGTCACGGCACCACTCCATGAATTCTGGTTGATCAATCGGCGGGGAACGAGAGCCGCCCCCCGCCGCATTCTTCAGATCAAGCGATCTTTACTCGACAGGCACCGGGCCGACATTGATCGACACGTTGTTGCCAACCGCGGTCGCAACGGAGCTGACCAACGCGCGATCGATCTCGCCGAGGCTGTTGTAGTTGTCGACAATAACGCCATGAACTTCCGACACCGCAGACACGTTGGCGTACGCGAACTGAGTGATGTCCGCGATGACCACGTGGTTGCTCAGACGATCGTAGCAACCCGTGTTGCAGCCCGTGCCGCCGTCAACATTCGACTCCAGTCTGACGGAGAGGTTGTTGGCAACCGCTGTCGCAGCGCTGTCGACCGACGCGTTGGCGATGTAGCCGACCTGCGACGTCGCACTGATATCCGCCGGCGTCAGGAAGCCGATGGCAGCGCCCAGCGTGAAGAGAGCCGCCAGGTCGGTGTGCAGGTTACCGCAATCGTTGCAGTTGTCACCATAGCCGCCGCCCATACGGGCGTCGACCGCACCAGCCAACGACTCATAGTCCCAACGATCGTCATTGTACCGAGTGTTCGCCACGAACTGACCGTCGTGGAGGAACACAGGCACGTCCGACGTGATCGATTGGTTGTTGCCAACCGCAGTCGCCGTGCTCACCACTTCCGGAAGCTCCAACGTCGCGTCGAACGAGTCGTGCACGAAGTAGCCGCCGTAGCAGTAGCAGTAGACCTGTTGCCAATGACCACCGACATCCGGTTGAATATTGGCGACACCGTAGACACTCGATTCGGCATTGACGTTGCCGAGGAAGATTTGAAGCTTCTCGACTTCGACGAGGCCGGTCGACTCGACGTCAACGTCGATGTAGACGTCGATGTCTACCTTTTCGTTGACGTCCTTCTTCCATGACCAGTTCACATTGTCGAACGCCATGGCAGGAGATGCCATCGCGCCGACAGCGAGAACGCCCAAGCTTGCCGCAAGGATCCTCGCACTCTTTAGGGTCTTCATTTAGTGGTCTCCCCATTAGGTTTAAGCTGCTCTAGATAAGACGACATGTGGTCGTTCTCTACGAGGGCGCAGCTCGGATCCCTCGGTAGCCGGAGGAAGTCGGTCATGATCTGGTACGTGGCCATCTCGGCGACGGTGCGCACGCCGAGCTGAAGCGGCTCGTTGCGCACATGCCCCGCCTCGAGTTCGACCAGCGTCGTATCCCAGAAGCGGAAAATGTCGGCCTCGACCTCGTAGCCATAGATCTGCTTTTGCAGCGACGAAACGTAAGACACCGCGAAATTCTTCGAATTGATCACCCGAAGATCGAGCGCCACGTTCACGACCGCCATGCGCGCACCGGCACCGACACCGGCGACACGCAACCCCACACCCCCCGTCACGATATTGTAGTTAAGCTCGGTCAACGCGCCGACGATGATGAAGTCTGTCGCCGGCAGCTTCCCAAATGCTTCGGCCGGACGGCTAAGCCGGTTCTGTTCGGCCAGCTTCACCTCGGCAAGCGGAATGCGCAGGTCGTACCGCTCGACCAAGTGCGCCTTACCTGTCTTGTAGAGCGCGCTCATGACCATCTCTGCCGCGCCTTGGGTCAGATTGTTGCCCGCCTTGTCGTAGTAGGACACCTGCCCCGTCTTGTCGGCGATTTCCCCGACGGCGAAGACCGGTAGATTGCTCGCGGCCACGCTTTTCAGCTTGCGGAGACATTGGCTGTAGGGCGTGTCGTTCGACGTCACCGGATAGACCATCAGCGGCTTCACGCCGGTCGCGTCGCCTGGTGCCAGACCGGCACACGATGTCAGCGCTGTAGAGATAAGAAGTCCGAATCCCAGTGCCTTGAGGCTCTTCATCGCTGCCACCCCAGTTCGCGCGCCGGAGAGGGTTCATCGCTGGGCGCGCCTTGTTGGCGAGACGTTACTTGGAGTTCATATCGATCCGCACTGGAGACAATGGCTTAGCGATTCGCGTCATACGAATTACACCCGCTGGCCCACTATCCTGTCGAAACACACAGCAGGTCGAAATCACTGCCTTTCGTCGTACTCCTATCGCTCCCGCCTGCGAAACACGCTCATCTATCCGATGACGCAACAGGCACCCGGATGCGCGGCAAAGTGCGACGGCACAGCCGATCTTTCCGGCTGGGACCGTTCGGATGGGTCATCCCCTACTTTGGTGGTACACGCGAATGCTCGCTTCACGTGCCTGCGCGAGTCTGCGATGCTCTCAGCGCGAGTCGCGGTTCAGCGACACTCATGTGTTTCGAGGACACCATGAAAACAACACGCACCTTAGCGACGGCCGTCACAATCGCAACGCTGACAATCGGCGCAGCACCCACGGCAATCGCCGGCGATCAGTATGCCTTCCCGAGCGCCAGCGGTGTCCAGCTCGCGATAACACCGGCGCCATACTTTGCGCCGTCCTCATCAAACATTGGAATAGGGGTAGGTTCCGCGAAGCTGGAATACGGTCACAATTCGTTCGGAAGGTACCAGCCTCCGCTTCCACCGCCCGGCTATGCCTTCGGGCCGCAAGCGCCATTCGCCGATCGCCTCATGAGCCATGCGCTGATGGTTTCACCGTACGCGAACTATGCTGCGGACTACTCAAGGCTGTTCGCACCCAATCATGCACTCAATGCCTGGACGGATAGGGTCTTTGGCATCGTCACCGGCGGGTACGGAGCTGTAGATGGCTGGACTGCTGCCGCTTACGGCTTGCCACGCGCAGCCGGGCCGCGCCGCCGCAACGAGTCCGCGCCCGACCTATCGCCAATGCCGAAGTTCCGCGCTCACCCCGAGTTGCAGGTGAGCCCAACTTTCGATCGTCAAGTAAACTGATGCGCGCAGAGTAACTACGCCGGCTTGGCGCGCCCGTTACGGGTGCCGTTATTGCCGTTCGTAATGCCGTGCTGCACCGCCCAAATGGCCACTTGCGTCCGATTGGAAGCACCCAGTTTCCGCAACACCGTCTTAAGGTGCACCTTTACCGTGGCCTCGGTGATCGCCAGTTCCTTGGCGATCGCCTTGTTCGAGTGCCCGTCCGCCAACCGGCGAATGATGTCGAGTTCGCGCTGGGACAGCGCGACGTCGCCCACGCGCACGCGCTCGCTCGTCCCGGACTGATTTGCACGCATCGCGCCCAAAAAATCCGTCAACATGCTGGGAAACACCTTCTCGCCCAGCGCCACAAGCCGAAGAGACTCGATCAGCGCGCTCGGCGTGATGCTCTTCAGCAAATATCCGTCAGCACCGGCGCTGAACATATCGGCGAGATGCGCCAGTTCGGCAGACTCTGCAAACACGACCGTGCGCGCTTGAGGCTGAGAGGCCTTCAACGCCGAAACCGCTTCCGCGCCTTGCGCAAAATCGAGAAGGATAATGTCAGGCGCGGATCCGTTCGTTCCGTTGCGAGAAATCTCGTCGACGGTCGCGGCTTCGGCACCGATGTAAAAACCTTTGCCGTCCAACTGCGAACGCAATCCCGAGCGAAGCAACGGGTGTGCATCGATTAGCCAGATGACAGTGTTTTCCACCAATGCCCCCCGCATTGAACGTCCTCCCGCCGACCGCACGCCCGGCTCAAAGAACCTGCCGCATCGCCCAGGTGCGACGCCCCATAAATAGGGTAACGCACCGCAGAATGTAAACCGTATGCGCGAAATGATCCGCGTGACGGCTGCAACACTCTGGAATGAATTCCTCGCATCCGCCGCGAATTTTAACCATGAAGCACATCGCGCCGCAGCACCGCAACCGCTTTTCACAAGGTTGCGACAAAATCCCGGATCGTCTGCAAAACAGACTGAGGATCGTCACGAAACGCTCCGTGTCCACAGTTGTCATATACCTGCAACGTCGCGAGGCCCTCTTTGATGCACGTCAAGAGTTCCCGCGACAGATGAGGCGGCGTGATCGGATCTTCGGCACCCGCCAGGATCAAGGTCGGGCATAGGATTTTCTTCAGTTCCGCCCGGAAATCCATGCGCCGGATCTCGCCTCCCGGCAACGAGAAGTGGCGGTACACCTCTCGACGCATCACGGCACGCGAACGCGCATCCGCACCGTCGGCTTTCACTGTCGTGTTGTAGAGCGGCATGCACACGCGCATGTAGGTATCGAACGCCTCGTCAGTGCCCACCTCCCACATTCTCGTGGCGACCGCCAATGCCTCAGGCCCGCCCTTCGTTTCGAAAAGTTTCAAACTCGTCGCAAAGTCCATTCGCGCCGCGGTGCTGGACAGAATGAGGGCTCTCGGATGCTCCGGATGCCGGGTGGCGTAGGACTGCGCCACCATGCCGCCGAACGACTGGCCGAGCACGATCGGCTTCCTTATCCCAAGCGCGTCGCAGAACGCTCGGATGTCGTCGCCCCATTGAGCGAGCGTCCAGGTTCGCTGATCGCTGGGCACACTGCGCCCATTGCCCCGGTGGTCGATGTAAATGACCTGCGCGATGTCGGCGAACCCGTCGAAATCGCCGCGTAGGCCGGAATGATCGAAGCCCGGTCCGCCATGCATAACGATCAAGGTCGGCTTCTCGCGCATCCGCGGCCCGTAGGGCTGCAACTTCGAACCGACAACATCGAAGAAGATGCGTTGACCGTCTAGATCGACGAACATGGAACACCCGCCCAATCACCAGGCGAAGCGTTTACTCGATCGGGTGAAACGCGCCTAGCGGAACGTCAGTTGAACCGTGAAGACATCGACGTGGGAATCCGTCACACCCACAAGATTCCCGCGCGCCAGGTTCTCCGGCGCAGCTGCGGTCAATGCAATCGGCTCCTCGGGAATGAACAGATGCCCGTAGCCCGCTTCGACACTCGTTCCGCCGTCGAAATCGTATCGAGCGCCGAACGCAAGCCACGTGCGGTCTGCGTCAGGAATACGCGGATCGCGCGTTGCGTCGCGCGTTGGGCTTTGATCGTATGCTGCACCCAAGCGGAACGTCCAATTCGTAGACGGACGCACCTTGATGCCGGCGGACGCAAACCACGCATCCTTCCAGTCATAGGTCTGCAGCACATCGGTCTGCAGCGGATTCGCAAACCTGATGCGCAGTTCCTCGAATGCGCTCCACCACGTATAACCGACTTCGGCGAGCAACGTGGCTGTCGGCGAAATCTCGACCGCAAGCCCCGCGGACGCAACCGCAGGGGTCGTCAGCTTCGTCGACCCCGCGGAGTCCACGAACGCTCCGCTTGCAAGCGAGACCGCTGCGCCCGTGCCGGCCGTGTCCAGGGTGAAATCGATATCGCCTTCGAGTGTATGGCGGATCTCCGATCGGTATGACGCTCCAAGGCTAACGCTGTCCGAAGGACGCCACAGCGCACCGAGGGCATAGCCGAAGCCCCAGTCCTCGGCGTTGAACTCTGCGTTGCCGTCCTGCTGCGTCGGCACCGCGGTGGGAACCGCGAAGAGCGCGCCGATCGTTCCGAAGTCGATCGCGTTCGAGAGTGTGCCCTTTGCGTATTGAATTTGCGCTCCCGCTGACACGACGAACGCCGGTGTAAGTTCGTACGCCAGCGACGGCACGGCGTTGACGGTAATCAGCTTCGACTCCAGCGCGTAATAACGCCCCGCCCAGCCGTCGTTGTACCGCGTGCTCAAACCCCACGGTGCGGAGATCGAAAACCCAGCCGTCAAACCGTCGTCCAGGCGCATCCGAAACTGTGCGCCCGGCTCGTACGCATCCTTGATGAAACCGTCAGGCGTGGCGTTGCCGCCGGTCGGCGTGCCCAAGGCATTGGTGGCAAGGGCGAAAGAGGCCTGCGATGTCGGATAAATCCCGTTGACTGTGAAACTCGCGTCCCAGTCGGTCACACCCGCGCTCGTCGCCGGATTGTAGCTGAGGAACCCCGGCCCGTCGCTTTGCGCGCTGGCACCGGCGAACGCCGACCCCATCGCGGTCAGACTGTACTCCTTGAGCGCATAGCCGGCTGCTACCGCCGAAGACGGTAAACAAACGCTTGCGACCAAAGCCGCGGCGACACCCCGCCAGAGCACCATCGACCCCACACGAACCCAAAACCGATCACATGTGGCGCCAGAGCGCTCGCGCGCGCAAGATAAAAAAATCCCTAATTCGCCGTCCGATACTCAGACTTAACGGCCGCGCAGGTAGATTTTCGCTCTCTGGGTGAATTTGCGGCACAGGCGTCAGGTGGACTCGATCGCCCCAAACGAACCGAAGCGGACAGTGCAGAACAACTATGCCTTGAACCGCTTCTTGATGGTTTTTCGCGATCCGCAGGTCGAGGCGGACTTCGCGATGCACTCGCTTGGCCAATCGGCCCCCTATGTCCGCGCTTATCTGCTCGCCGCGATCGCCCTCTACGTCGCGTTCGGGTACCTCGATGCGATCGTGGGCGGTGACGCCGTCGCCACAATGTGGTTCGTCCGCTACGGCCTCGTCGTTCCCGTGATGCTCGCGGTGTTCGGCATGACGTTCCGGCCGGCCTTCGCCGCCTACATGCAGCCCGCACTCGCCTTAGCGATGGCTGCTTGCGGCCTCGGCATCGCAGCGATGTGCGCGATCATGCCGCCGCCCTACCACAGCGCCTACTACGCAGGCCTGATCATGGTGACCGTCTACAGCGGCACGCTCCTGGGGATGCGCTTCGCCTACTCCGCGGCCGTCACGCTCGGCCTACTGCTCGTCTACCAGATCGTCAGCCTGTGGGTGAACCCTGTCAGCCTCACCGACTACATTTCGAACAACTACTTCCTCACTATGGCGACCGGCGTGGGCGTGTTCTCGAGCTACGTGCTCGAGACCCACATCCGCAACAACTACGTCGCTCAGAAAGTGATCGAGCAGAAAAACCACGTCATGAAGGCCCTGCTCGACGAAGCAGAAGCAGCCAACCGGGCAAAGAGCGAATTCCTCGCCGTCATGAGCCACGAACTCCGCACGCCGTTGAACGCAATTCTGGGCTTCTCGGAATTGTTCAAACAGCAACTGATGGGCCCCTTAGGTTCCGCGAAGTACGTGGAATATGCGGGCGACATTCACGCCAGCGGTGAGCACCTGCTCGCCATCATCAACGACATTCTCGATCTGGCGAAAGCCGAGTCCGGCAAGCTCGACCTCGCCGAAACCGCCTTCGACGCCAACACGGTCGTCGAGAAGACGCTCCGCATGTGCGCGCAGAAGGCAACCGAGGGCCAAGTCGAACTGAACTTCTCGCCTGCGAGCACTGACTACCTGCTCATCGCCGACGAGCGGCTGATCCGCCAAGTCACAGTCAACTTGATCACGAATGCAATCAAGTTCACGCCTGCGGGCGGCCGCGTCGACGTGTCGGCGCATGCCTCGCGCACCGGCTTCGTCCTGCATGTGAAGGACAGCGGCATCGGCATCCCCGCAAGCGACCTCGAGCGCGTCCTGCGTCCGTTCGAGCAAGTCGAAAGCGCGACCGCGCGCCGCCACGGCGGCACCGGCCTCGGCCTCCCCTACTCCAAGAAGATCGTCGAAATCCACGGCGGCTCGCTGAAACTTTCAAGCCGCGAAAACGTCGGCACGACGGTCAGCATCGACCTCCCCGCCACGCGCGTCCGCGCGATCGCACCGTCGATGCACCTCAAACAAGCCGTCTAGCGCAGCAACAAACGTACTTTCTCTTCGGCCACCGCTGCGTCCTCGCCGTAGGCAATCGTTCCGCGAAACTGCCCCTCGGCATCCAGCAGGAAAACGCTGGCCGTATGGTCCATCGTGTAACTCCCGCCGCCGCCATCGACCTTGGCGAAATAGACACCGAGAGGACGCCCCAGCGCCTTGATTTGCTCCCCCGCCCCGGTCAAGCCGCGAATGCGCGGATCAAAGGAAGAAAGGTAGGCTTTCAGCGCCGCAGGCGTATCGCGCTCTGGGTCGACCGTCACGAAGAACACGCTGACCCTATCGCCGTCGCTACCCAACCGCCCGAGCAGCGCCGACATCGCCGTCAGCGTAGTCGGACAGACATCCGGACAATAGGTGAAGCCAAAAAAAACGAGCGCGGGCTTTCCCAGAACCGCCTTCTCGTCGACCCCCGCACCCTCGTGATCGGTCAACTGAAATGACCCGATGGCCGGACCGCCTGCCGCCGGCTCTTGGTCCCCCGGCTTGTACAACCCGAGCCCAACTCCGGCCCAAACGAGCGCCAGCACCGCAATCAGCGCTACCGCCACGTACCGCACGATGCGCAGCACGGCCATCGCAAATCCCTTCGTCAATACGCCGCGACCCTAACCTCGGCCGCGCGGGAACGACAAGTCGACGCAGTCGGTCACGGCGTCGCGGCACGGTCACCTGAAATGGCACAACTGGCACAGCATACGTAACAAATAACCGCCACCACGCGACACAAACATAAACGCTGCTCCCCATCTCATCGCTTCACGTCGCAGCCGCGCGCCATCAGCGCACGGAAACATAATTATAACAAATTACATAATAATTCAACGGCACAGAGCGTCGCGGACCAGCCGCTCTCAACCCATTGGCAAGCCACGGCGGCCTTGGCGACCCGCCCGATACCGGCCGGCCTCCAGCCGGCACCAAGATCAGATGATCGAGTACCACTGATACCGAATGCCGGACCCAAGACCGCGGGCTTATCGCCACCCCGCGCCTACCGCAGCCAGCCCGGCTCGCGCATGCCAAGCCTCGCTGCCGCATAGCGCACGCCCAGTGCGACCGCAGCGGCACCCGACGGTGTCATAGCTTTAGGATCGTAGATGTCCGCCCATCGGCCGTCCGCCATCGGCAGGATCGCCGAGCCGACTGCTCCATCGAACTCCGCGTTGAACTTAAGCCGCGACAACCCTAGAACTCCGGCCGACGCCTCGTCCGACTGCGAGCCGAACCAGGCCTCGTCGTGAACCAACAGAAGCGTGCAGATCTCAGGTCGATGGTTCATCAAATTGAACGCTGCTCCCGTGACCTGCAGAAGAGCTCTGCCATTATCCAACAGAGCCCGCAGGTAGCGAATGTTGGGGTGCTCGTAGACGGCCGCCGACGCACTCAAATGCGCCTCGGGAACGCAGAACAGCTCTTCGAGATACTCGCGGAACACGTTGTGATCCACGCGCCGCTCGATCGCCCCCTCGTCTGAGCCCAGCGCTGCGGAGGCCGGTTGGAAGATGAACGACGGCACAACATGGTACTTGCCGGGCTGGTCGGCGACGGTGTTGCTTCGCCTAGCGCAGATCATATGCGGCTGGCCCGCACGCATGAACACGACAAGCGTCGCCCCACCGATCGCGGCATTGACACCGCCACCGTTCACAAGACAGTCCAAAGGTCCCTCGAATTGCGAGAGAATTGCGCGCCGGACGGGAAAATCCGATACGTCGGGCGAGGATTGCTGAGCCTCCCGGTCGATGCGCATCGCCGTATCCACCATTGCGAAGTACGAACCGACATAGCCGGATACTCCTGCGACCGCACCGCGCTCGGTCAGCGTCATCCGCGAGAGAGCGAACGTCGCACCGTCCCACATGCGAGCGCGGCGTTCACGCTCCTCGACCGTCAAAACGAGCGGCGGAACCCTCACAGCCGGTGGCTGGCTCGCCGCCGCAATCGTGAAGCTATCGATCGACGTCCCAGCTGCCACCGGAAACACGACGACGGGATGACGCCCTCTCGCGCATTGAAGTACCTGAAGGCCGGGGTAGAGAGACTCTATGCTGTGAATGTCTTCCCCCATCTCTACCCGAGCAGATCGGTTGCGAGCAGGACTGTGGCGACCGCGGAAGAAATCGCGCCGAGCATTACCAATCCTAGGCGCGTATTGCCTATCGTCCAAACCTCTTGGCGAAGGGTTGCCGCGCCAGGCTTCCGGGCGTTACCCCAACCCTGGTATATTCCGCGCGCCAGCCAGAATACTCCTAGCGCGTACACGAGAAAGCCGAGCACAAAAAGGCTGGGCGCCTGAACTTGTTCGCCACCCGGCGCGAGCGGAATAAGAACCAGACCGACCGCAGCAATGGCAAACCCCGCCGTGGCAATCTTGGCAGCGCGAAATGCACGCGTGAAGAAGAAATCCCAGTAGGGCTCGGGCTCCTGCCTCAAGGCCTGGGCGACTTGCACACGATGCCAGTGGCCGTTCGCCCATCCAACACCCATCGCATAGACGAAGTACCCAATGATCGGAAAGGCGCTAAAGAAGAAATTGTCCAGAAAATCCGTTGAACCAACGGGAATAAGCCCGGAAGCAATACTTGCCGCAAACGCCGCTAGCGCACCCCATACCCGACCAAACCAAGCTGCAACGACTCTTCCCGTTGCTCCGAATATTCGAGCGTCGTTGAGAAAATACAGCCACATGAAGACAAAGACGTGCCGCCAATGGGGTTCAAGATCCACATCAACGTCGATAAACTGCAACGCGGCAAGAACATACGGCTCAAGCGAACCGAGAATGGCCAGCGCTGCATTGTCATAGGCCTCAACGACCAGCAAGATCAGGGGCTCGACGATGCGCAGGTCCAGCCCCTTCCATAGCATCGCCACCACCGGAACCGCGGACAGAACAGAAAAAACGACAACAACAACGACCTCGCGCCAGATCTTCATGAGATTTCCTTCCGCAACCCGCACTTGCTAGATTAGAGACTACCCACACCGCCGTCATTCGACATGAACAACGACACCTACTTTTCACTGCGAAGTAGTTGACGTTTTCCGACGCCCTCTCTCTTCACAGCCCCACAGTGAACCCATGCCGAGCGCACTCACTCATAATTTCGCCAGAATCTGCAACTACCGATGCTCGGAGGCAGGGTACGAGCATGGGGCGCTAGTATGGATGAAGCACTTTGGTGGTCAATCTTTGGCGGGTTCGTAGTTGGTGCCGCCTTACGTTGGGCCCAGGGAAGCGCGATCGCCAGCCAAACTTGGGTCAAGCTCGCGGACAGGATTGTCATCTTTTGCGTCGTGCCATTGCACGTTGCCCTGACCTTGCGGATAGTTGATACCAGCGGGCAGGACTCGCTCAAAATAGCGGCTGCGCTGGGTGCCCTCCTACCGCTCCTTACCTACCTGGCGGTGAGCTCGATTGCTTCCCGGGAAACTCCACACAGCCTTGCACTCACGGGAGCTTCTTTTGGCGGTGGGAATCGAGGAGTCTGGCTCGTCTCTCTTGTCTCACTGGTCGCGCCAGAGTTTGCAAACGTCGGAGGTAACGCGACACTCCTGGACCACTTCGCGGTGATGGACTACGCGTACTTCTTCGTGTTCTGCAACGCATTGGTATTGCTTCACTTCGGCAAAAGTGAACTGCTGCCGTGGCAGATCATACCTCTCCTGGCAACAGCGGCGTACACGTTTGCGAGCAGCTTCCTGGGAATAGATTTAGGCAGCTATGTCTCCGAAGGTTGTGCAAAGGCGATGCGGTATGGCTTGGGAGTTGCCCTTGCGGCAGCAACCACAATGCTAGTCATGCTGCGGATCGAGTTCCGGTGGTCGCTTGCGGTCATCCAGGACTTAGCGACGGTGTTCGTCGCGCGCGCAGCGGTTTTGTTGGCCTTCTTGGGCGCGATTCTGGCCAGTCCATCCCTCGGCTGGCTTGGGAGGTCGAACATTGAGCTGCTCTTGATTCCGCTTGGTGTGTTCTTAATCGTGCCCCCTAGCTCCTACATCGGCTCTTTCGTAAGCTCGAACGACTCCGAAGCCGAAGCGAGCAGAATTACTACGCTTGCCGGCTTTTGGAGCATTCTGTTCTATGCATTCGTTGCAGGATTCGCTGTAGCTTTCGAAGCGGGGATGCTGCCTACCCTCGAAGCTGCCCTCGGAAACTAACGAGTTCGGACCCGCCGAATAGTCACTGAAAGGATTCGCATTGAGCGGCTCATACGCACTCTCACTAGCTGCAGGCATCGTCCTAGGGCTGCTGTTTCGCGCGATGTCCATATCCGCGGAAAGGAAAAAGGAAGTTACGAGTTGGGCAGACTTCGTCACCATTCGGATAGTGTTGCCCATCCACGTCTTGTTATCGACGCAGGTGAGCACAGAATTTCCCGCGAGCCTCTTCATCGCGTTGGGTATTGGCGCTCTTCTGCCACTGGTTACATACGCGGCCGGTCGTGCTCTTACTGTTATGGGCACCTCGTCGGCAGCAACAAGTTTGCCACTTGTTGGCGCAACGTTTGGGGGCGGCAATCGCGGAATTCTGTTGCTCTCATTGCTACTCGCATTCCATGTCGCGCCAGAGTTCCAAGCCAGGACCGCGTCTGAACCCACACTGTATGATTTCTTCGCCGTGATGGATCTCGCCTACTTCATCACGTTTCTTGCGGTTGTGCCTCCGATTCACTATGCGACAACAGGAATCGAGTCACTAAGGGCTCAGAGCTTGGTAGCCCAAGTGCTCTCTGCGGCAATTGTCTTGGCAAGCTTCGCGCTCGCTCTCTTCGGCGCCAAATTGCTCGAAGCGGCGTTCTGGGGCGACACGCGATCATACCTAGGCTTGTTCGTCACGACCGTTTGCACCGCGCTCGTCCTGGTTCACGCCAAGTTCGAGTTCTCGCCGAATGTGTTCAAAGGAATTGTTCATGTTTTGACGGCGAGGTTTTTCGCAATCTGCGGTCTCCTGCTTGCTGCTGCGCTCATTACAGAAAGGGCGGCGGAGCTGCTCCTCATAGCAATATCGCTTGGGATTTTTCTAATCGTCCCGCCAAGCTCTTATGCGCCGTCAATCATAGGCCGATATCAGGGGCAAACCGAGGTTGAGGATGCAGCAACACTGGCCTTAACTTGGAACATCGTTTACTTGGTCGTGGTAGCGGGCGTTTTGCTGGGCGGTATTGTTCGGGTGCTCACAACGCTCGCAGCGTAAGTTTCCCCTCAACCTCGCGCAGCTTGCGCATTCGTATAGTCACCGCCTGATCAGAACCGGCAAGATTCCAATTCTATCGCCGGGTTGGTCGCGGCCTCGTTGCTGACCGCCAGGCAATGAGGGTTGGCGCCGCTGCCCTACCCGTCCTTGCGCACGAACAGCAGCCGCACGCGGCCCGTCGGGTCCGTTTCCGTCCAGGCGCGGCTGTTCGGCATGCCTTCGGCCCAGCCGAGCATGTCCTTTTCCGTGCGATAGAAGAGATGCCAGTCGCAGATGAACTCCATCGGCCACAGGTTGCTGAGTTCGGTCTCGTTCATGTTGCCGATGATGAGCAGGCCGCCCGGTGCCAAGCGCTCGTAAAGGCGGGCCGAAAGGCTGCGCGCCCGCCGGTCGATCAGATAGTCGATCAGGCCGACCGAATAGATCATGTCCTGCGGCCCCGCCTCGTCCATCCACGCGCCGCCGCGCAGCACGTCGGTGAACGACACGTTGATCGGCCGCACCTTCGTCTGCGGCTTCATCTTCAAGGTCAACGGATGCGAATGATCGAACGCGTAAGCGAGCGCCGCCTGCTCCTGATCGATCAGCGTGAATTCCGCAGGGCCCGCGGGCGCTGCCGGATCCTTCAGGTGCAGTTCGACCTCGCGCGCCGAGCCGCAGCCAAGGCTCATGATACGCGTGGGCGCGCCGTCCGCGCGCGCCCGGATCACGTCTCCGATCACCTTGCGCACGACGTGCATGCGCGTTCCGATGCATTCCGCAACATCAAGCCCAACGCGGTGCATCAGCTGCGAATAGACATCGCCACCTTCGCGCTGCCAGTCGTAGACGTAGTTCATGATCTCGAAGTCGCCCGGATACCCGGCCGGCTTAAAATAGCTGCGCCACCAAACGGGACCGTGATTGAGCTCCGGCGTCACGACCAGTTCCGTATATTCCTTCATGGCTTCGAGGCGCTTCTTGTCCTCCATGATGCCTGCAACCATCTGGTTGCCCGCGCGCCAGAGGCTGCGCCATTGCGGGATGATGCGCTCCGCGCACATCTCATAGGCCTCGTCCAGCCCGAGACCCGTCGACTGATGCGGGAACGGCTTCACGCTCGCATCGACAACCGAACGATAGGCGCGCAAGAAGCGCAGCACGTCCGCGCAGTGCGCACGGTATTCGGCCGAGACCAACCCGCCCACGTGCGGATCCAGCGTCGCCAGCTGCTGCGAGATCCGCGCCTGCGCGTTGCGCCGGAGCAGCGAATGAAAGTCGACGACGTCGTCGACGAGATTGAGCGCGATCTTCGGTCCGAACACCGACCGATCCGCGCGCACCACCCGCGCGCTGCCTTCGAAGATCGAAAGCCCCGCCTGCTTGACCGTGATCGGCACCACCTCACCGACTTCGACCGAGGTCTCGACCGTCTGGTTGGCGTTAACGCAAATCCCGGTCAAACTGATGTCGCCGAGGCGAAACTGCGCCGATTTCAGAAAGACCTTCGGCGGCGCGCCCGAAAAGAGCTCGGCGGCTTCATACCGTTTCGGCCGGAAGAAGATCTGCCGGCCGCTCGCGCCCTTCAGTTCCTCGTACGCCAGCATGTTCCCCCCGCGCGTGTGTGTCGCTTGTTCGTTCAATGAGGTACTCTCCTCTATACCGATGATCCGTGTGCGGAAAAAGAGATGGGCGAGGGTTTCGCAACCAATCGTAAACTCTCCGCCGCCACGGTAAACGGCGTCTTAACCTCAAACCTGTCGGTTCCGTCACGTCGATGAAACAGCCCAAGCTCACCGTAGACGCCGTCGTTTTCGACAGCGCAGGCCGCCTGTTGCTCATCAAGCGCAAGTCGCCGCCGTTCCAAGGCTGCTACGCGCTGCCCGGCGGCTTCGTCGAGTACGGCGAAACGGTTGAGGACGCGGCACTCCGCGAACTCAAGGAGGAGACCGGCGTCGTCGCGAAGATACAACATTTGGTGGGCATTTATTCTCAAGCCGGTCGCGATCCGCGCGGTCATGTTGTCTCCGTCGCCTTCTTAATAAAGGTGCGCTCCGCGACGCCCAAGGCCGACGACGATGCTGCCGCCGCCGAATTCGTCGCCGCTTGGCGGTCGAAGCGTCTCGCGTTCGACCATGCGAAGATCGTCGCCGACGCGGTCGCGCTCATACGCAAAGCGAAGCGATGAGCGGTCTCGCGTTTCGTCGCAGCTCGGCGGAAGACGCCTGCGCCATTTCGTCTCTCGTGACCGCAGCCTTTGGCGGACCAGGCGAGGCAGCACTTATCGAGACGCTGCGTCGCGACGGCGACATGCTGCACGAGTTCGTCGCGACCGCTCTTGACGAAGTCGTCGCCCACATCGCCTTCTCAAGGCTAGACATGCGCCACGGCGACGCCACGCTGCGCGCCGCAGCCCTAGCCCCGCTCGCTGTGGCACCGGCCCACCAACGCGCAGGCGCGGGCACCGCCCTCACCCACCACGCGCTCAAGGAACTGCGCTGCCTCGAACAGCAGGTGGTCGTCGTTCTCGGCCACCCCGCATACTACCCGCGCCTCGGCTTCTCGGCTTTGCTCGCCAAGTCGCTCGACGCACCCTATTCCGGCCATTCCTTTATGGTTTTGGAATTGTCGCCAGGCGCGCTCGCTAAGAAACGCTGGAAAGTCGCCTACCCACCCGCCTTCGCCCCCAAATCGAACGACGACAGCGCGCCACGGAACCGCTAAGAGCGTCCCAAACAAGGTTGCCCATGTCGGACTCCACCGCCAATTCGACAACGGCCCCGGTCGCCGGCCGCGCCGCGGTCACATTCATCTTCATCACGTTGATGCTCGATGTCTTGGCGATGGGCGTGGTGATCCCGGTCCTGCCGAAACTCATTGCCGATCTTTCCCAAGACGGCCCCGCCGACGCGGTTCGCCTCGGCGGCTGGATCGCGCTCACCTGGGCGATCGCTCAGTTCATCATGACGCCAGTCCAGGGTGCCCTGTCGGACCGCTTCGGACGGAGGCCGGTGTTGCTCGTCTCGATGACCGGCCTCGGCCTCGATTACGTGCTGACGGCGCTCGCGCCGAGTATCCTCTGGCTCTTCATCGCGCGCGCGATCTCCGGCGCGACCGCTGCGAGTTTCTCGACCGCCAACGCTTACATCGCCGACACGACGCCGCCCGAGAAGCGCCCGCAAGCCTTCGGCCTTATGGGCGCCGCCTTCGGTATCGGCTTCGTGATCGGCCCCGCTCTCGGCGGCGTCGCCGGCGCGTACGACCCGCGCTTGCCGTTCTGGGTCGCAGCAGGGCTAACACTGTTGAACGCGCTCTACGGTTACTTCGTTCTCCCTGAATCCTTGCCGCCAGAGCGCCGCTCGAAAAGCTTCACCTTCGCGAACGCGAACTTCCTCGCCTCCCTGCGCTTGCTCGGCTCGAATGCACAGCTCGCAGGGCTTGGCGCCGCGCATTTCTTCTACGCCGTGGCGCACAACGTCTACCCGGCGGTCTTCATCTGGTTCACGATGTACCGCTACGGCTGGAGCGAAACCACGAACGGCCTCGCGCTTGCCGCCACGGGTGTCGCCAGCATCATCGTGCAGGCGGGTTTGATTGGTCCGGTCGTCAAGGCGCTCGGCCCCCGCCGCTCCATGATGGTCGGCCTCTCGTTTGGCATCGCGGGATTCTTGATCTACGCGATCGGTCCAAGCGACATCTCGGTATGGATCGCGATCCCGATCGCGGCGCTTTGGGGATTCTACACGCCAGCTGCTCAAACGATAATGACCCAGCGCGTAGACCCCAGTCAGCAGGGGCAATTGCAGGGCGCCCTCGGCGCCATGATGGGCATCGCCTCGATCATTTCGCCGGCGCTCTACACAAACGTTTTCGCAATCTCGATCGAGGCAAAGGGCGCGGCCGGCGCATTCCCCATTCTCGGCGCTCCGTTCTTCGTCGCAGCCGCCCTTTTGATCGCAGCACTCATCGTCGCCGAACGCGCAACGCGCCCGCGCGACTAGCTGCGCAGTTCCAGCCAGTGCCAGTCGGTTGAGTGACGCACCTCGCCGACGCCCGGCACCGTGCCCACGTCCGCGATGGAGTGTACGATCAGGAAGATGATCTGGCCCCGCTCCCGCTGATCGTCGAACACGGGAAACCCCGTGTATTCGACCGAGATCTTCGAACCGTCGGCAAGCTGCGCCGGCGTAATCTGCCACAAGCCGCACGGCCGCGTGAGCATAACGAAGCAACTATCGAAGGCATCGCCCTTGATCGAGGGATCGACGAGATCGAGGTAGTCGAACCCCACCGCCTCGCGCCCGACGAGCTTGACGATCCCCGCACCCGCTCGCGTGAATTTGAGCGTCAGCGATATCCTGTCGGGATCGACCACCGCGATCCATGGCACCAGATCGCGGATGCCGCTGTAGTCGACATCGGCGAGACGTGGAATAACGCCCGGCACGGGCGATCGGACGGCCTGCTCGAAGCGCAGGCTCTGTGCCGAGCGCTTGGAGCGCGGCGTGTTGTTGTCGCTGGGCATGATCGGCAAGTCCGGATTGCACGAGGCATCGTCTTTCGAGTATCCGAAGGCAAGCGCGGACTCAATCGCGAATTCGGCGCGATCAGCGCATCGGGAGTGGTAGCAATGGCCGAACCCAAGACAAAGCCGACAAAACAATCGGTAAACGCCTTTCTCAAGTCCGTGCCGGACGAACAAAGGCGTGAGGATGCCGCGAAGCTCATCGAGCTTATGCGCGCTGCAACAAAGGAAGACCCGGTGATGTGGGGTCCCAGCATCATCGGCTTCGGTTCTTACCGCTACCATTACGGAAGCGGCCGCGAGGCCGACTGGCCGATCACGGGTTTGAGCCCGCGCAAACAGAACCTCGTCGTCTACGTCATGCCCGGGTTCGCGGAGTACGAAGACCTGCTCGCGAAACTGGGCAAGCACACGACTGGCGCGTCATGCCTCTACATCAAACGCTTATCGGACGTTCACCTCCCCACTCTGAAAACCCTGATCACCCGCTCCGTCGCCGCGATGAAGAAGAAGCACAAGGTGGGCTAGCTGGGTGATGCAGAAAAAACGCAACGCTGCGCACACTTGCTGACACGATGTAGGCCAACAGACTCCGCCACATGCAGTTTCATGCGTTTAGCGCCTGAAGTTTCTGGCCGGCCTCAGCATGACACCCGCCACACAACACGACGTTCCAATCTTGCCTACGCCAAATCGCACTATAATTCGCGAATCAGTGCGTGTTCCGAGGGGGATTGCCATGTCGCGCTATCGCGAACGTAAGATTCGGTTGAAGTCGTCGTCGCCTACGTTCGACGTCTTCCCGCTGCTGCTGCTGCCGATGCTCTACTTCAACTTCATGGTCTTTGCCGTACACGGCATGGACCCGATCAAGGTGAACGCCTGGCTCGCCAGCTCCGCGTTCGACATCACGATGTTCTCAGGCGCCGTCTGGTCGATGACGCAAGCCGACGTCATCATCGCCGCCGGCATGGGTTTGCTCTTTATCGAAGTGCTGAAGTCGATCGGCTCGCCAATGCTCAGCCTTGTAAACCACGGCATCGCTGTCATGACGCTGTTGGTCTACGTGGTCCAGTTCATCTCGTTCCCGGCTTTCACGGTCTCGACATTCTTCCTGCTCGCCTTGATGCAGCTGATCGACGTCATCGCCGGCTACACGATCACGATCGTCGCCAGCCGCGGCCTAACGCGCTAAAAAGAGATACCGCCCCCACCGCGGGGCGGTCGAAATTTCGAAGAATTTTCGGGTGGGGGAGAGCCTCAGAAGCTCACCCCTAAAGCCCCATCGCCCCAATCCAAGTTTCCCCCTATGATCGCCTCGTGCAGGCACCCTGCCCGCACCCGCGAAAACAGGAGGAAAATTCATGGCGAAGAAATCTGGCGTCGACACCGGCGTCTATCGCGTCACCGAAGTCATCGGCACGAGCCGCGTCTCGTGGGAAGAGGCCGCCAAGCACGCGGTCGAACTTGCCTCGCACTCTCTGCGCGACCTGCGCATCGCCGAAGTCACGAAGCTCGACATGCGCCTCGACGACAAAGGCAAGGTCGTCGCCTACCGCGCCCGCGTCTCTCTGTCGTTCAAATACGCACCTTAGAGATCGGCCTCGCCCGGGAGCGCGGGCTTCCAGCCCGCTCTTCCTTCCAGCTTTCTTCGCAATGAGGGCGTTGGAGATGGTAGAGCGGGCTGGAAGCCCGCGGTCCCGGGAAAACCAAGCCCGCCAAGCAAAGCCCGTCATCGAGACCCCATGCGCTTGTTCTTTCTGAGTATGTTCGCTCTGTCGCTCGCACCCCCCGCCCTTGCCTACCCCGCGAAGGAAACCGAAATCCTCTCGACAACGAGCTACGCCGTCGCGACCGCTGGCCAAAAGAACCGCAAGGGCGCTGAAGCCTATTGCCGACAAGCCAAAGCGACGCTGAGCAAGAAAACAGAAGACGCCTACCTCTACGCCCACATCGAACGTTGCTTCGCGCTCGTCGCCGACACCTCCGGCGATAAGCCCGCGGCCTGCAAGCATTTCAAGAATGCGCTCGACATCTGGACCCGAACGCCCCCGCCGAACGATCACCCGCAATCGGTCGCCAGCCGCACCACGCTTCGCACCAGTATGGAGCAATACCGCACCGCGAATTGCGGCAAGAAACCTTAAGCCACTCTGCGCAACCCGAACACCGCGCGTACGTGATCGAGTGTCACCGCGGCGACCTCGCGCGCCTCACGCGTGCCCTGGGCGATAATGTGCTCCACTTCGCCGAGATCGCGCGCGAACTGCTCCCGGCGCTCGCGCATGGGACCTAGCAAGTTCTGCAACACATCGTCGAGCCGCCGCTTCACCAACGCATCGCCCAACCCACCCCGCTCGTAGTGCGCGCGAAGCTTTGCGACTTCGGCTTGATCGGGATCGAACGCATCCAAATACACAAAGACGACGTTTCCTTCCGTCTTGCCTGGATCCGACACGCGCAAATGGCCGGGGTCGGTGAACATCATACGCACAGCCGCCGATATCTCGTCCGGCGCCGCCGACAGACTGATCGCGTTGCCGAGCGACTTCGACGCCTTTGCTGTACCGTCGATACCGGGTAGGCGCGACACCTTCGACAACAGCGCCTTGGCTTCCGGCAGCACATCGCGCCCCGCCAACCGGTTGATACGAACAGCAATCTCGTTCGCCTGCTCGAGCATCGGCAACTGATCGTCGCCGACGGGAACGAGTGTCGCCGCAAATGCCGTGATATCGGCCGCTTGCGAAACCGGATAGCAAAGAAAGCCCGCCGGAATATCGCGGGCGAAGCCGCGCAACTGTATCTCAGCCTTCACCGTGGGATTGCGCTCAAGCCGCGACACCGTCACGAGGTTCAGATAGAGCATCGTGAGCTCGGAGAGCTCCGGCACCGCCGACTGCAATACGAAGGGCGACAACTTTGGATCGAGCCCAACCGCCAGATAGTCAAGCGCGACCTCCATCACATTTCGCGCCACCCGGCCCGGATCGCTCGCGTTGTCGGTAAGCGCCTGCAAGTCCGCGATCAGCACGTACTGCCGTTTGCATTGCCGCTGCAGCAACACGCGATTTGCGAGCGATCCCGCATAGTGCCCGAGGTGCAAGGGCCCTGTCGGCCGGTCGCCGGTAAGAATGATCTCGTTCGAATAGTCGGTCATAGCAGTCCTCCTTGTAAGAAGACGCGCCGGGACGGAGTGCCTGAAACAAAAAAGGCCGCATCCGAACCGGAGCGACCTTCGCGTGAAAATCAAACGCAAGAACTCGCCCGCCGTTTAGGCGGACCACCAAAGCCTTTGCTGGAAACGAGCTTGCGTCATGCGCGCTAGATGGCATGCGGAACGGCCACAGATCAAGCCGCCGTTCCGCGCGCGGTAGTTGGTTTAGAACCCAGGCGCGAACTTGCCGTTCTTCGGCCAGCCTTTCGGCGCCAAACGCCCGGCCTGAGCGCGCTCACCCCGATAATCGGAGAGTTCGCTCTTCTCCCACGTGCGTCCGTTATAGTCGCGCAAGCCGTCGCCATAGACGAACGAAGTCGCATCGACCAGCCCGCCGTCTTTGTATTTCTGCAGCGCAACACCCTTGCCCTTGGCCATCTCCGGCACATCGGCAAGCTTGAAGATCACCATCTTCCGGTTCTCGCCGATGAAGGCGACGTGGTCGCCGACCGCCGGCGTACAGACCTTCGCCTCCTCCAGCGGATCGACGTTCATCACCTGCTTGCCGCCCTTCTTCTGGGCAATGACCTCGTCCTCCGGCACGACGAAACCGCGGCCCGAACTCGACGCTATCAGGAGCTTGCGCCCCGGCTCGTGCACGAACAGCGCCACGATATCCTGATCGTTCTCGAGGTCGCACATCAGCCTGACAGGCTCGCCGTGCCCTCGCCCGCCCGGCAGGTCCTTGCATTCCAGCGTGAAGAACCGCCCGTTCGTAGAGAACAGCACCAGCTTGTCCGTCGTCTGAGCCTTCACCCAGAAGCGGCCCTTGTCGCCATCCTTGAACTTCACGTCGTCGCTGGGCTCCATATGCCCCTTCATCGCGCGGATCCAACCCTTATCCGAACAGACGACGGTGATCGGCTCCTTCTCGATCAACGCCTCCATTGGCACGTCTTCGATCATAGGAGCATCGGACAGCTGCGAGCGGCGCTTGCCCAGCGGCGTCTTCGCCCCGAACTTCGCACGCAGTTCTTGGAAGCTCGTCTTCAAGCGATCGTTCTGCTTGTCCTCCGACCGCACGAGCGACTTTAACTCCTTCTGCTCCGCCTGCAACGACGTGTGTTCCTGACGGATCTCGATCTCTTCGAGCTTGCGCAAGCTGCGCAACCGCATGTTCAGGATCGCCTCGGCCTGCAAATCGGTCAGCTTGAAAGCCTTGATCAACTCCGCCTTCGGGTCATCTGTCGTGCGGATGATCTTGATCACCTTGTCGATGTTCAAGAACACCGACAGGAATCCTTCCAGAACCTCCAACCGCTCGGCGATTTTCGCCAATCGATGGTTCGCGCGCCGGATCAGCACATCCCGCTGATGATCGAGGAACGAGACCAACGTCTGCTTCAAGCTCATCACGCGGGGCGTTTGGCTCGCGTCCAGAACCGTCATGTTGAGCGAGAACCGCGTCTCCAACGCCGTCGTGCGGAACAGCTGCTCCATCATCACGTCGGGCTCGATGTTCCGGCTTTTCGGCACCAACACGATGCGGATGTCTTCCGCCGACTCGTCGCGAATGTCGTCCAGAAACGGTAGCTTCTTGTCGCCGATCATGTCGGCGATATCCTTGATCAGCTTGCTCTTCGCGACCTGATAGGGGATCTCCGTCACGATCACGACCCACGTGCCGCGCGCGCCCTCTTCCTTGTGCCACTTCGCGCGCAGCCGAAAGCCGCCCTTGCCGGTTCGATAGGCCTCAGCGATCGACTCCGCCGGCTCCACCACAATGCCGCCCGTCGGGAAGTCGGGCCCCTTGATGTACTGCAACAACGTATCGTCGCGCGCATTCGGCGCACCGACGAGATGGATCAACGCCTGCGCAATCTCGTCGAGATTGTGCGGCGGAATATTCGTCGCCATGCCGACCGCGATGCCGGAAGATCCGTTCGCGAGCAGGTTTGGAAACCCGCCGGGCAACACAAGCGGTTCGCTTTCCTTGCCGTCATAAGTAGGGCGGTAGTCGGTACCATCGTCGTCCAGCCCGTCGAGCAGCAGCTCGCCTATGACCGTCAACCGGCTCTCCGTGTAGCGCATCGCAGCAGGGTTATCGCCGTCGACATTGCCGAAATTGCCCTGCCCGTCGATCAGCGGATAGCGTAGCGAAAACGTCTGCACCAGGCGCACCAGCGCATCGTAGATCGACTGGTCGCCATGCGGATGAAACTTGCCCATGACATCGCCGACGACTCGCGCCGACTTCGAGAAGCTCCCCGTGGGGTCCAACCTCAACCGCTGCATCGAAAACAGCAGCCGCCGATGCACGGGCTTCATACCGTCGCGCACGTCCGGCAGCGCGCGCTGCATGATCGTTGACAAGGCGTAGGCAAGGTAACGCTCGCCAAGCGCGTCCTTGAGGTCGACGTCGCGTATCAGGTCCTCAAGCGCCATGACGAATCCTCAACTGTACTGGGAAGGCGTCTCACTAACGGCCCGCCTTTGCGGCCGCAAGACGCTCATGGAACCGCGCGCGCGCCTGCGGCAGGATCGCGCTGTGTTCCTGCGCCACCCGCTCCAGGAAAAACCCTGTCAGCGCCATTCCATCCACAAGATCGTTGGCCGACGCCATCCCATCCTCAGGCGAAAGGAATCCCGGCAATTTCAGCAGCCGGTCGCGATAGGGCTCCGCCGCCCCTGCGCTGACGGCTCGCCCCGTTTTGGGCGACACGAAGCGCAATTCGCTCGTCGAGCCTGTGGCCGCACACTCCTCAAGGTCGAGGCCGAACCCCAGATCCTCGAGCAGCACCAACTCGAAGCGCACATAATCTTCCACCCAATGCGGCGACGCCCGCGCACCAATCGTCGACAGCAGCTCATCCAGCGCTTCGTACACGCGCAGATGCAGTTCCCGCTCCGGCAGCAGCGCCGCGCAAATCCCGCATGCGCTCTGCAGGCCGCCGAGCTTCAGCGCATCGTCGAAGAATGCCGCCGCCCGCGCCGCGCTCAATTCGACCGTGTACCCGCCCAGTTGTTGATCGAGCCGCCCGCGCCAATGCAACTTCACGGCGTTGCCGGGCTCCAGCGCCCCCTTCATGCGCTTCGACATCGCGCCCCGTACAAGACCCAGGTGCCGCCCATGCTCGCGTGTCAGCGCCTCAAGGATCGCGCCGTTTTCCCCAAACGGTCGTAAGCCCAAAACAATGCCGTCGTCGCTCCATTCCATAGGAGCAAGCAAGGCCGCGATGCCTCGCGTGTCAAGGGAATAGAGGCGGACTGAAATACCAGCGGTATCGTTGTGACCCTCCACCCCCCGCTGCTAGCGTTTGCCATCCTCGAGCGGAACCCACGACGGTTCTTGGAGACATCATGCGATTGATTTCGACCGTAGCTGCAATAGCCATCGCCAGTCTGTCGCCTCTCGCCGGCGCGCAAGCGGCGGAGCGGGACTTCCCCAACATCACGAACCCGAAAGGCGTCATCGAATCCGTGACTGCCGAGACTTTGGCGGAACTCGCCACACAAATCGGCGGCCGCGATGTGAAAATTCACGAACAGAACGGCAAGAAGAGCGTTACCTTCTTCGACGGCGACATTCCGCACAATCTTTGGCTCGCGTTCTGCGACATCGAACCGGGCAAGTGCTTCGGCGTTGGCATGCTCGTGATCTTGGACAACACGGAGCTGAAGTTCACGCTCGACACTCTGAACCAGGGCAATCGCGATACGTCGTTCTTGACGTTCTTCCGCGAAGACAGCGGCAAGCTCGGCGTAGGCCGCGTCGATCTCGTCACTGGCGGCGTAACCCGCGAGAACCTCGGCACCGAGATCGGCTTCTTCGCGATCGAATTTCGCGAAACCCTGGAACGCCTCAGCAAGCAATTGGTCGCCGGCACGCCCGCACCATTCCAACGCGCGAGCCTAGGCTACAAGAAGCCGATACGCGGCTTTATCGTTTCGCCGGTCGAAGCGGCACGCATGGGCGCGCGGATGGAACAGGACTACCGCAACCGCTTCCGCCGCCGCTAACCGGTGTGCGCGCATCAAGCGAATTGGAGCGCGCACAACGACCTGCGGTACCGTTGACCCGGAAGGGGCGCCTGTTACCGTCCGGTTCCCGAAACACCTCATAGCCCTTATCGGGCCTGGAGCAATCATGCGCTTTTCGCTTACTGCACTCGTTGCTGCCGCCATCGTGTTCGCGGTGCCCGCCCAGGCCGCCGAACCGGCGGAACCCGCGCTCGCCAACGCCAATCAGGTTATCGACAATCTGACACTAGAGAGCATCGCTGACCTCCTCCGCGAGATGGGCGCACAGCAGGTCGAAATAAAAGAGGTCGGCAATCAGAGGGGCATTCTGATGGTCGACGGCGGCATTCCCTACAACGTTGCCGTCGGACTCTGCGACCGCCGTCCCGGCAAATGCCTGGTGCTCGGCATCATGGTTGTCATCGAGAACGGCGCGGGCGGCTATCCGCTCGACACATTGAACACCGTCAACAAAAACAACTTGTTCGTCACGCTCTATAAGGTCGACAGCGCAAAGTTCGGCGTAGGCCGCCTGCACCTTGTCGACGGCGGCGTTACGAAGCGTAACCTTGCGATCAATGTGGCATCCTATGTCGCAACGTTTCGCGACGTGATGCAGCAGCTTCAGAATCAAACGATCGCCAGCGTCCGCCCCGGTGCATATCAGCAAGCAAGCTTCGGCCGTCCGCAGCTTCGCTTGGTCCCGGCAAGCCCGCGCGAGATGCACGACTTCATCGCCGAGGCGTCGACGCGGGTCGCAACAACGCTGCGCCCAGCTAACTGAGCTAGCCTTTCGGGCGCTCCAGCCCGAGTTCACGATAGTGCGCGGGATCGTCGGCCCAGTTCTCGCGCACTTTCACAAACAGGAAGAGATGCACCTTGTGCCCGAACAAGGCCTCCATCTCCGCCCTGGCCGACGAACCGAGCTCCTTGATCGTCGCCCCGCCTTTGCCCAGCACGATCGCCTTCTGCCCGTCGCGCTCGACGAAGATCGTTTGCTCGACACGCGCCGATCCATCTTTCATTTCGCTCCACTGCTCCGTAACCACGGTCGTGGAATAGGGCAGCTCCTGATGCAGCCTGTCGTAAATCCGTTCGCGCGTAATCTCGGCCGCAAGCAGGCGCAACGGAATGTCCGACGCCTGGTCTTCCGGATACGCCCAAGGCCCTTCTGGTACTTGGCTCGCAAGATACCGTGCCAAATCTGCCGTCCCATCGCCCTTTTCGGCAGAGATCATGAAGACCTCGTCGAACTTCGTTTCTGCGCGATATCGATCGACCAGCGGCAGCAGCTGATCGCGCTTCACCGCGTCCACCTTGTTGACGATCAGAACGGCCGACCGCTTCGCGTCTTTCAGACCGCGGATGATCCGCGCCGTATCGCGCGCCGAAAGTCCGTCCGGATCGCGCAACAATTCCGGCGCGTCGATAATGAGACAAATGAGATCGGCATCCGCCGCACCGGCCCAAGCCGCCTCCACCATCGCCTTGTCGAGGTTGCGCTTGGGCTCGAAGATGCCCGGCGTGTCGACGAGCACGATCTGCGACTGACCTTCGATCACAACGCCGCGCACGCGCATGCGCGTCGTTTGCACTTTCCGGCTGACGATCGAAACCTTTGACCCGACGAGCCGATTGACAAGTGTCGACTTGCCCGCATTCGGCGCTCCAATGATCGCAACGAAGCCGCAGCGTGTGCCCGCGCCCGTCACGCCGTCAGCCTTTGCAGCAACGCACGCGCCGCCGCCTGTTCGGCCGAACGCAAGCTCAGCCCTTCACCCATTGCAGAATCGTGTCCGCGCACGGAAACCTCGACTGTAAAACGCGGCGCATGATCCGGACCCTCGCGCCGCGATACGCGATAGGTCGGCGTGCCGAGTTTGCGCCCCTGCGCCCATTCCTGCAACGCATTCTTCGGATCGCGCAAGTCGCCGGTCACCTCGCTCATCAGCGGCTGCCAGTGCTTCACGACGAACTTGCGCGCCGCCTCGATCCCGCCGTCGAGATAGAGCGCACCGATCACCGCCTCGCAGGCATCGCCTAGGATCGCCGCCTTCTTGCGCCCGCCGGAGCGGTCCTCCGATGGCGCCAGGATGAGTTCGCGGTCGATGGCGGCCGTCTCCGCCACACGTGCGCAAGTCTCCATGCGAACGAGCGCATTCAGCTTCAGCGCCAGCGACCCTTCCTTCTCGCTCGGAAACTGATCGATCAGAAGCTCAGAGATGATGAGGCCCAGCACGCGGTCGCCAAGGAACTCCAGACGTTCGTTGTCGGCACCGCCGGTGCTCGAATGCGTGAGCGCGCGCGTCAACAGTTCGGGCTTCTTGAAGCGATGCCCGAAACGAACCGCTGAGGCCTTGCCGTCGCTCTTGCGCGCCCTAGCCGATGGCGTGGAAGAAGCGCCCGTAGCGGATTGCCGCCGGCCACTTCCAGATTTCCCAGATTTGTGCGCTACCATCGGTCGAGAAAAAAATGATGTCGGCCCGGCCGACCAGGTTTTCAGCAGGCACGAATCCGACGCCGCTGTCCGGGATACGGCTGTCGTTGGAGTTATCGCGATTGTCACCCATCATAAAGTAGTGCCCGGGCGGAACAACGAATTCCTGCGTGTTGTCCGCCCCCGCCTTATCGGGCTCACGATCAAGGATGTAGTGCTGAACGCCGTTCGGCAGCGTCTCGCGATAACGCGGTACGCGCTCCTCGCCATAGTCCGATACATCGACGAAGTCATCCACGCGTTCAAGCTTGCACGGCGCGCCGTTGATGTGCAGCACGCCGTCGATCATCTGAATGCGGTCGCCCGGCAGGCCGACGACGCGCTTGATGTAGTCCTCCCACGGCCGCGCCGGCAGACGAAACACGACGACATCGCCGCGCTCGGGCTCGGCCGACCACGCGCGGCCCTTCAGCACCTCGGGCGACCACGGAAACGAGTGATTCGAATAGCCGTAAGCGAACTTCGAAACGAACAGATAGTCGCCGACCAGAAGCGTGTCCTGCATCGACGTCGAGGGAATGTTGAACGGCTGGAACAGAAACGTCCGGATGAAGACGGCGATCAAAAGCGCATAGACGACCGTCTTCAGCGCCTCGAACGGCCACGATCCCCCGAAGCCTTCCCCCTGCATGAGCTCCCTTTCAGCCATCGGTCGAGAAGCGCCGCGGCGGTCCGCCCAACCCGGCCGTCAACCGATGAAGCCGAAGATGCGGCTGTACCGGATCGCAAACGGCCACTTCCACACCTCCCAAAGGCGCGCCGAGCCGTCATGCGAGAAGAACACCAACTCCGCCCGGCCGACCAGGTTTTGCTCCGGCACGAAGCCCACGCCCGAGAACGGCACCCGGCTGTCATTCGAATTGTCGCGATTGTCGCCCATCATGAAATAGTGGCCGGCCGGAACGACGAACTCTTCCGTGTCATCGTACTGCGCATCGGGAATGCGGTCCAAGATCACGTGCTTCACGCCGCCGGGCAGCGTTTCGTAGTAGCGAGCCACGTGCTGTTCGCTGCCGTCATCGCCAATGTCGATGCGATCCTCGATCTTCTCAAGCTTCGCCGCCTCGCCGTTGACGTGCAGCACGCCGCCGATCATCTGCACGCGATCGCCCGCGATGCCGACGACACGCTTGATGTAATCCTGCGTCGGATCTTGCGGCAGCCGGAACACGACGACATCGCCCCGTTCTGCCGGACGATCCATCACGCGGCCCGCGAACGCGACCGGCGTGAAGAACGGAAACGAGTACTGCGAATAGCCGTACGAGAACTTCGATACGAAGAGATAATCGCCGATCTCAAGCGTTCCCTCCATCGACGACGACGGAATGCGAAACGGCTGAAACAAGAGCGTAGGCATGAACAGGAAGAAGAACGCCGCGATGCCGAGCGTCTTATAGGTCTCGACAGCCACGTTCGTGCGCCACCACGGCTTTTCAGTCTCGGACGTCATACGCGTTCCCATGCAAAACTTGCGCCCAAAGAGATGAGGTTTCGGCGCAAAACTGTCAATTCGTCAGGTGTTACAGCCCGTTAACAACCGCACGGATAACCACCGAAAACGGCCTTACTGAGGCAATTCTGCCGGAACCGCCGAAATGATCACAATCGCTTGGGCCAGAGGGAAATCGTCCGTAATCGACAGGTCAATCTGCGCCCGCATGCCCTTTGGCGTTATCTCGGCGAGCCGCGCCGCAGCGCCACCGGTCAACGCCATCGTGGGCTTACCTGAACGCAGGTTCACGACGCCCAAGTCGCGCCAATACACACTCTTCTTAAATCCGGTACCCAGCGCCTTGGAACACGCCTCCTTCGCCGCAAAGCGCTTCGCATAAGACGCCGCACGGTTCTTCCGGCCCTCCGACTTGCGCTGCTCCACGTCGGTGAACAACCGCTGGATGAATCGGTCCCCGAATTTCTCCAACGTCTTCTCGATCCGCCGGATGTCGATCAGGTCGCTGCCGATACCGATGATCATGCGAACTGCGCTCCCACGCCGCCGCGTGCTTCGTCCATCAGTTGCCGCATGCGCCGGATCGAAGCATCGAAGCCGGTGAAGATCGCCTCACCGACGAGGAAGTGCCCGATATTGAGTTCCACCACTTCGGGGATCGCCGCGACCGGCCCGACCGTCTCGAAACTCAGACCATGGCCCGCATGCACCTCAAGCCCCAATTGTGCGGCTTCAGTCGCACCGGCTTTCAACCGGGTCAGAATCCGATCTCGCTCTCCAAAGTTACCATCCGCATGCGCATCGCAGTAGGCGCCGGCGTGCAGCTCCACCACGTGCGCGCCCAGGGCCTTTGCGACAGCGAGTTGCACGGGGTTCGCTTCCACGAACAACGACACGCGGATCTTCGCCGCCACGAGTTCACGCACGTACGGCGCCAGGATGTTGTGCCCGGCCGCAACGTCGAGCCCGCCTTCGGTCGTGCGCTCCTCGCGTTTCTCCGGCACCAAGCAAACGGCATGCGGCTTATGTCGTAGCGCGATGGTCAGCATCTCCTCCGTCGCCGCCATCTCGAGATTGAGCGGCTTGTCGATCTCCCGCACCAGCCGTTCGATGTCTTCGTCGGAAATATGGCGCCGATCCTCCCGCAGATGCGCGGTAATACCGTCGGCCCCGGCCGCAACGGCCATCTGCGCCGCACGCAGCGGGTCGGGATGCTTGCCGCCGCGCGCGTTCCGAATGGTCGCGACGTGGTCGATGTTCACGCCAAGGCGCAGATGTCGGCTCACTTTAATCCCCTACTCCCAGGCTTCACCGCAGGCGTACCGGCCAGATGCTTCGGCAACTTGTCCGCTTCCCACGACGCAACCTTGATCCGCGCGAGCGGAATGAAGGGCACGTCGAACTTCGCGACCCCACCGGAACGATCTATCAGCGCCGCCAGCGCCAGCACCTTCGCGCCCGTCTTCTGCACCGCCTCGATGCACTCGCGCGACGACAGGCCCGTCGACACGACGTCCTCCACGATCACGACGTTCATGGTCTCGTCGAGGTGAAAATTGCGCCGAAGCTGAAACACGCCGTCCTGCCGCTCCACGAACATGGCAGGCAATCCCAAGTGCCGCGCCGTCTCGTAGCCCGGAATGATGCCGCCGACCGCCGGCGACACGATCGCGTCAACCCGCTTCTTCACTTTCGTCTTGATCAGTCCCGCAAGCGCCTTGCACAGCTTCGCCGTGCGCTTCGGATACTGAAACACCAACGCCTTCTGCAGAAACGTGTCGGAGTGCCGGCCGGACGAAAGAATGAAATGCCCTTTGAGCAGCGCGCCCGCCTTCTGAAATTCGCCAAGCACTTGATCAGGCGTCATGAGCAGCTAGTTCCTTTTCTCCGTGTGGACGATCGACACCGTTGATCGACGGCGAGGCACGCAAGCCTGTGACGATATCGGCCAAGTGCTTCGCGTCGCGCACCTCGATGTCGACCAGCATGTCGAACACCAACGGCGCGCGCCCGACGATCTTCAGATTGGTGATATTTCCGCCGTGCTGCGCGATCGAGTTGCACATATTGGCGAGGGCACCGGCCTCGTTGTTCACCGCAACCTTGAGCCGCCCGACCTGCACCTCGTCTGCCGCATCCGGCGACCATTTGAGGTCGAGCCAACGGTCGAGCTGATCCTGTTGGTCCGCCAACCGCTCGCAATCGATCGTGTGGACGACAACGCCCTGGCCTTGCGTGATCACGCCGACGATGCGGTCGCCGACCAGCGGCTGGCAACACGGCGCCAAGTGGTAGCCGAGCCCTGCGGCCAGGCCTTCGATCGGAATGGCGTTGCGCTTCGCAGGCTTGCGGGTGATCCAATGCGTCCAACTCGTGAGCGGGGATTCCTCAGCCTTGAGTCCTGGAAACACCGCCTTCACCACATCGCCGGCGCCCACCAACCCCTCGGCCAAATGCGCATAGACGTCTTCGGCTTTCGCAAGCTTTAACTTCTTCAGCGCCGCGGTCAGCGACTTCTCCGAGAACTCCTGCCCCGCATCGCGGAACGCCTTCTCGAGGATTGCGCGCCCCATCCGCTGATGTTCGAGCCGTTCGGCGTTCTTCAAGAAGCGCCGGATCGCCGAGCGCGCCTTGCCGGTCACGACCATCTGCTCCCAGACGGCCGACGGCCCCTGCTTCGGCGAGCGGATGATCTCGACGCTGTTGCCGTTCTTGAGTTTCGTGGAGAGCGGCACGTGCCGCCCGTCGATCTTAGCGCCGACGCACGTGTCGCCCACGTCGGTGTGCACAGCATAGGCGAAGTCGATCGGCGTAGCCCCACGCGGCAGCGCGATCAGCGCCCCCTTCGGCGTGAAGCAGAATACCTGATCGTGAAACAGCTCGAGCCGCGTGTGCAACAGAAACTCTTCCGGCGTATCGCCCACCTTCAACGACTCGATCAGCGAACGCAGCGACTCGTAGGCATCGATGCTGGCGAGCGGCTGGCCGGAGTTGAGCTTGTCCTTGTAGCTCCAGTGCGCCGCAATTCCGCGCTCGGCGATCTGATGCATCTCCTCGGTGCGAAGCTGCAGCTCGATGCGCTGATTTTCCGGCCCCACGATCTCGGTGTGCAGCGAGCGATAGCTGTTCGTTTTGGGCAGCGAAATATAGTCCTTGAACCGTCCCGGCACATGGCGCCACGTGCTGTGGATGACCCCAAGCGCGCGGTAGCAATCTTCGACCGTATCGACGATCACGCGGAGCGCGAAGATGTCCGACAACTGATCGAACGTCTGCTCCTTCTCCTCCATCTTGCGCCAAATCGAGTAGGGCTTCTTCTCCCGCCCGCTCACCTCGGCCTGAATGCTGTACTCGGAGAGCTTGCGTTTCAGCGTTTGCGCCAACCGCTCGGTCGCCGCGCTCGTCGCCTTGCGGAAATCGGCGAGGCGCTTCGTCACCGAGGCGCGCATCTCGGGATTGATCTCCTCGAACGCGAGATCTTCAAGTTCGTCGCGGAAATTCTGCATCCCCATGCGCCCCGCGAGCGGCGCATAGATCTCCATCGTCTCCGTCGCGATCCGCTTGCGCCGGTCTTCCTTTTTGATCGACTTCAACGTGCGCATGTTGTGCAGCCGGTCGGCGAGCTTGACGAGCAGCACGCGCACATCATGGCTCATCGCGAGCATGAACTTGCGGAAGTTCTCGGCCTGCTTCGTCTGCTCCGATTGGATCTCGAGCTTCGAGAGCTTCGTCACGCCATCGACGAGGCCGGCAATTTCGCGCCCGAACTGTTTCTCGATATCTTCGAAAGTCGCGCCGGTGTCTTCGATCGTGTCGTGCAAGAGCGCGGTCACGATCGTCGCTTCGTCGAGGTTGAGGTCGGTGAGAATTCCCGCCACTTCCAGCGGGTGCGAAAAATAAGGATCGCCGGAATCGCGCTTCTGATTGCCGTGCGCCTTCACGCCGAACACATAGGCACGGTTTAGCAAATCCTCGTCCGCATCCGGCGAGTAAGCTTTGACGCGCTCGACGAGTTCGAACTGCCGCATCATGGGACGAAACTCCTCATGATGCAGCGCGCTTCTTGGAGAACCGAAAGCCGCCCTTTTGGCGGCAGGAGGGGCGCCGGAACGGCTTGGCTAAACGTCCCCTTCGTCAACCTCTTCCACCACCTCTGGCCGCTTCACATCCGAGTCGGCGCGCATCGCGCGTGCATATTCGGCTTCCGAGATGTTCGAGAACTCCGGCGCGTCGGCGGCTTCCGCCATCGCAGCCTTCTCGGCTTCCGGCTCGTCGGTTTCGATGTGGCGCTGCAAGCTGAGCAAAAACTCTTCGCGCAAGCCCTCGGGCTTCATCTTTTGCGCCGCGATCTCGCGCAGCGCGACGACCGGATTCTTGTCGTTGTCGCGATCGACGGTGATCTGCGAGCCGGACGTGATCGAGCGGGCGCGATGGGCGGCCATGATCACGAGCTCGAAGCGGTTCGGGATTTTGTCGACGCAGTCTTCAACGGTAACGCGTGCCATGAGGCGCGAGAATCCTTCGCATGAGGGTGAGAAAGAAAATTAGCGTGCTGCGGCTGCGAAAACAAGGGCAAAACCGCAGTTTTCAGGCCTCCGCCAGCCGTTCGAGGCCTGCCTCCCCAACATTTCCGAGCAGCGTAAGTACGCCCTCCCCCGTGTCAGGATGTCGCCACTCAGCCGCAATGTCGGCAAGCGGGCGCAACACGAACGCGCGCTCGTGCATCCTGGGATGCGGCAGCATGAGCTGGTCCGTATCGCTCACCAGGCCGCCGTAGTCGATGAGATCGAGGTCGAGCGTCCGAGGCTCGTTTGCCCGCTTGCGCACCCGGCCAAACGACTTCTCGATCATCAGCAAAGCCCGCAAAAGCTCGCCCGGGAGAAGCCGCGTCCTAACCTCCGCAACCGCGTTGACGTACGCCGGATCGGCGGGATTCGGCCACGCCTGCGACCGGTAGAACGGCGACACGATTACGACCACGATCCCATGCTGCGGCAGGGCCTCAAGCGCCCGTCGCAGCGTCTCCTCCGGCGGACCCGCCGGGGACGGCACATTCGCGCCCAAAGCCACGTAAATCATGAGGCAGCCTTCACCATAGTGTGCGGATTCAAGCGATTTTCACCCGCCCGCGAAAGTGTAATAGTCAGGGTGGGGACTTTGGGGGACATAAACTTGATCACCGCACGTGTTTTCGCCGCTTGCTTGGCGGCCGCTTTGCTTGTCACCGGTTGCGCCACGACGGCCGCTGAGACCCCGAAAGTCTCGCGCCCGAAGCTCGACCCAAAGGCTGACGCAAACCCGTTCCCCTCGACCTACAGAGCACTGCCGTCGACACCCACCGCTATTGTCGGTGCGACGGTCTTCACGGGCACCGGCGACAAGGTCGAGAACGCGACCGTGCTATTGAAGGACGGCAAGGTCGAGGCTGTCGGCGCCAATGTGGCGGTACCTGCTGGCTACGCGACAATCGATGCGAAGGGCAAGTTTGTAACCCCCGGCATCATCGACGCCCACTCGCACTTAGGCGTCTACGCACAGCCCGGCGGCAACGCGCTCTCCGACGGCAACGAAGCCATCAGCCCGAACACGGCCGAAGTCTGGGCCGAACACTCGGTCTGGCCGCAAGACGAAGGCTTCAACGCCGTTCGCCGCGGAGGCGTCACCTCGATGCTGATCCTTCCCGGCTCGGCCAACCTGTTCGGCGGCCGCTCCGTTACGCTCAAGAACGTGCCTGCAACCACGATGCAAGGCATGAAGTTCCCTGATGCGCCTTACGGTTTGAAAATGGCGTGCGGCGAGAACCCAAAACGCGTCTACGGCAGCAAGAACCAGCCACCGTCGACGCGCATGGGAAACGTCGCCGGTTACCGCAAGGCCTGGCTCGATGCCTCGAAATACGCGAAGAAGTGGGAGGGCTTCTACGCGTCCGAAGGCAAGGGCGAAGCGCCCGACCGCGACCTGAAACTCGACACGCTCGCCGGCGTTCTGAATGGCGAGATCTTGGTACAAAACCACTGCTACCGCGCAGACGAAATGGCGATCATGATCGATATCGCCAAGGAGTTCGGCTACAAGATCTCGGCCTTCCACCACGGCTCCGAAGCCTACAAAGTCGCAGATCTTCTCGCGAAAGAAGGCATCTGCGTCGCCACCTGGGCCGGCTGGTGGGGCTTCAAGATGGAATCGATCGACGGCATCGAAGCGAACGCCGCCCTCGTGCACGCGGCCGGCGGCTGCGCGGTGATCCACTCCGACGACGCCATCCTATCGCAGCGCTTGAACCAAGAAGCGGCAGCAGCGCTCGCAGCCGGCCGCCGCCTGGGCCTCAATATCTCGGAGGCAGACGCGATCAAATGGATCACGGCGAACCCGGCAAAGATGATGGGCATCGCCGACAAGACGGGCTCGCTCGAGGCCGGCAAGATGGCCGATGTGGTAATTTGGAGCGCCAACCCGCTCTCCGTCTACGCCAAAACCGAAAAGGTCTTTGTCGACGGTGCGGTAGTCTACGACCGCGGCAATCCGCAGTATCAACCGAAATCCGACTTCATGCTCGGTCAGCCCAAGGGAGGCGAATGATGCGCACTCTAACTGCACTATTTGCGCTCCTTGCCCTTGCGCTGAGCACCGCGACCGCAGCCGACACCGTCGCGATCACGAACGCCCGCATCCACACGATGGGCAAGTCTGGTGACGTCACCGGCACGGTGCTGATCCACAACGGCTGGATCGCCGCGGTCGGCACCCGTGTTCGTGTGCCTGCCAACGCGTACGTCATCGACGCAAAGGGCGGCGCGGTCACGCCGGGCTTCTTCGCCGTCGGCACGAACCTCGGCGCGGTCGAAGTCGATCTGGTTCAAGACACGAACGCCAACGCGACCGGCAGCGCAACCTTGAGCGCCGCATTCAACATCGCTTACGGCATCGACGCGAACTCGATCGTCATCCCGGTCGCAAGACTGGGCGGCATCACCCGCGCGATCGTTACCCCCGCCTACGGCGACGGTGGCGACCGCGAACTCTTGTTCGCGGGCCAAGCTGCCGTCATCACATTGGCCGATGGCACCAACCCGGTCACGCGCGCGCGTGTGGCCCAAGTGCTTGAACTCGGCTCGGGCGGCGCGGCCCGCTCCGGCGGCGGCTCGGCCATCACGGCACTGCGCGCCGATCTCGACGACGTGCGCTGGTACGCCCGTCGCCGCGGCGCCTACAACAGCGGCGGCACGCGCGAGCTACGTCTCTCCAAGGCCGATCTCGACGCGCTCGTTCCGGTCGTCGGCGGCCGCATGCCGTTGATCGTGGGCGTCCACCGCGCCACCGACATCCGCGAGGTCCTGAAACTCGCCCGCGAATACCGCCTGCGCGTCATCCTGGCCGGCGCCGAGGAAGGCTGGATGGTCGCCGGCGAAATCGCCCGCGCCCGCGTGCCGGTTCTCTTGAACCCGACCGCGAACCTACCCTCGAGTTTCGAAGCGCGCGGCTCGACCATGGAGAACGCCGCAAGACTACACGCGGCCGGTGTCACCATTGCCTTCGCGAACACCGACGGCGGTCACCGCGCCCGCGAGATGCGCTACAACGCCGGCAACGCCGTCGCCCACGGCTTGCCCCACAAGGCTGCCTTGGCCGCGTTGACGATCAACCCGGCACGCATCTTCGGGGAAACCAAGGTCGGCTCGATCGACCGCGGCAAACAAGGCGACATCGTGGTCTGGACCGGCGACCCGCTGGAACCGACGAGCCAACCGATCGCGATCCTCATCAAGGGCGAGCGCCAACCGATGGACTCGCGCGCCCAAGAACTCGCAAAACGCTACCGCAGCCTCGGAACGCCACTGCCGCCCGCATACAAGGACTAGGGCCGAAGCGTAAACCCCACCCGCACCTTCATGCGCCGGTCGCCCTTCGGCAGCGTCGCGACATCGGCCGGCGCGTACCGCCACTGGCTGACGGCTTCCACCGACACTGTCTCGAACACGCCGAGTGGCGTGCTGTCGACCACGCACACCGTGCGCACACGGCCGCTCGCGTCGAGCCGCACTAAAAGGTCGACCACGCCGCTGGCAAAGCCTTTGATCTGCGGTTCCTTTGGCAACACGAATTCGGCCGGACTGAACGTCGACGGCTCTTGCGCGCGAAACACCGCAAGGTCGGCTTTCGCACAGCGATGATAAGCATCCTCGGCCCGTAGCGGCACGACGAGCGACAGAACCACCAACGCTGCGAAAGCGAACCTCAGTGCCCGCTCGACGGATAGACGTACTGCCGCCACGTCGAAACCTTGCGGTCGAACGGCGCCCATTCCTTCTCCGGCAGCGCGAGCCGGTCGGCGAGTGCGAAGAAGACGGCCGGGTTAACACCGAGCCCGCAATGGCTGACCGACGAATAGACCTCGATGTTGTCCGTATGCTTCGATTTCTTCTCGACGCACATCTGCCAAGCGACGACGCCGTCGCCCTTCGAATAGATCGCAGTCGTCGGAATGCCCTTCGGTGCGGCCGAAAGATTGTCGAACGCCTCTTGCATCGTTTGCGGATCGAGATCCTGTCCCGTCACCGCTTGATAGATGCGCCACACATGATTGGCGCGCGGATTCGCGCCGAACGGCGATCCCATCGTGATCACTTGGCGCACATACTTCGGATAGCGCTTGGCGAGTTCGCGCGACATGATCCCGCCGAGGCTCCACCCCACAAGGCTGACCTTGCGCTTCGTCTTGCGATAGACCGCCTCAAGCCGTTGCCCCAGCAGTTCGCCTTCCGGCCCGATCGCATGGGGCCCAAGATTGCGGCCAAGACCCCAGCAATGCGTGTCGTAGCCCTTGCTGGTCAGGAACCGGCGCAACGGCGCGGTCGTCCCGCCGCCTGCCAAAAATCCGGGCAGCACCATGACCGGGTGCCCGTCGCCGGATGGCGCAAAACTCAGCAGAGGAGAAACCCCCTGCAGACTGAGGAAATCGCCGACCGCCCGTCCAGCCTCTGTCAGAGCCAGAACAAGTGAAGGCGGCTTGATCTTCTCAACGCCAAGTGACGCAGCGTCTACAACGGCCATCGCAGGACCCCCGCTACCTGTGCGAGTCATCACACTCGACACACCTTAGACGCTAGGGTCAATCCGGGGCACTTGCCAAGCCCGCCTGTCGAAACAAGCAGCGATAGATCAAAGGGTTGCATAGGGTACAATCGCCCGCCTAGAGTCATCTCTAACGTTAGAGATAGGGCGCAGTTTTTGCGGCTGCGAGGGATGGTTTCGATGTCGGACGGCTATGAGACCGCCGAAACGCGTAGCAGGGGCTGGGAAAACCGCATGTCGAGACGTGAACGCAAGAAGCTGGAGACGCGTCGCCGCATCCTCGATGCCGCCCTGCGTTTGATGTCAGACAAGCCATACGACCAGGTCCGTATCGAAGACATTTGCACCGAAGCCGACGTCGCGAACGCTACGTTTTTTCTGCATTTCCAGAACAAGGCGGCACTCGCCCTCGCATACAATGAAGAGGTCGCGGCCAAGGTCGAGGAGAACCTCGCTGCAGACGGATTGAGCGCCGCGGACCGTCTAAAAACGTTGCTTAAGATCTATCTGGCCGAATGGGGCGCCCATGGCCACTTGATGCGCCAAATCGTGCTGGAGTTGATCTCGCAGCCGGCCTCCGGCGCCACGTTTAATGAAGTCTCGCCGGGCCTATTAACCCTGGTCGCTTCGGTTATCGACGATGGTCAAAAATCAGGCGAGTTCAACGGCAAGATTGCCTCGGAAACAGGCGCTTTGGCGCTGATTGCCGCCTGGAATGCCATCGCGATCACCTGGGCAAAAACAGGCGATGCCAAGCGCGCAACCGAGGCGCATTGGCAGACGTTGGATGTGTTCCTCAACGGCCTGCTGATGCGCGACGGACTGTCGCGCCAGTAACTCTAGTCAGTTTCCGTCAGAGATTAATCAACATTTTTCGCAGAAATAGAACGGTGACGGAATGTCACCGGTCACTTTTGTGCAATGCACCATTGAACTAAACTCCATTTTCTTATATGCACCTGCGAAATAACCGAAGCGGGAAACAACCCGCATCGTCTGGCGTTAACCCGATGATGGCGTGAGAATTTCTTCGGGCCTGATGAGTCAATTCGGCAACAGACCTATCAAGCGACAAGAACGAACAAAGGGCAGGAAAATGGAACAACTCTCACCGATGGATACGGGGTTCCTCTACCTCGAAACGCCTCGCACGCCGATGCACATCGGCTCCATTGCCATCTACGACCCCTCGACTGCGCCGAACAGCTTCGTTCGCTTCAAGGACATTCTGAGCCACATCGAAGAGCGCCTGCACCTCGCGAAAAGCTTCCGCCGCAAGCTCGCGAATGTGCCGCTCAGCCTCGACTACCCGTACTGGGTCGACGATCCGGATTTCGACCTCGAATATCATGTGCGCCACATCGCACTTCCCCAACCGGGCGACTGGCGCCAGCTGTGCATTCAAGCCGCGCGCCTGCACTCGCGCCCGATGGACCTCTCCCGCCCGCTTTGGGAGTTCACCGTCGTTGAAGGCCTGAACAACATTCCGGGCGTGCCGAAGGGCTCCTACGCGATCGTCTCGAAGATCCATCACGCCGCCATCGACGGCGTGTCGGGCGTCGACATCATGAACGCGGTCCACAGCCTCGATCCCGTCGGCGCCGTGAACCCGCCCGACCGTGCGTGGATCCCCGAGCGCACGCCGACCTCGGTCGAACTGCTCGCCCGCGCCCAAATCAACACGCTGGCGACCCCCGTCCGCCTCGCGCGCCTCGCCGGCGACGTTGCACCGGGTCTCGTGAAGTCCGCGATGGGTCTCATCCGCGGCAACTTCCGCACCACGATCGGCCGCGTACCGCGCACCCGCTTCAACGGCTCGGTCACCCAGAACCGCGTCGTCGACGGTCGCGACTTCTCGCTGGCCGACATCAAGGACATCCGCGCCCGCTGGCACGGCGCCACCGTCAACGACGCGATCGTCGCGATCGTCGGCGGCGCGATGCGCAAATACCTGAAGGGCAAGAGCGAGCTTCCGTCGGAATCGATGGTCGCGATGGCACCGATCTCCGTCCGCGCGAAAGACGAACGCGGCGCGCTCGGGAACCAAGTCGCGGCGATGACGATCCCGATCGGCACCCACATCGCCGATCCGTTCGGCCGCATGCAGTTCGTGCACGAAGAGGCCGAGAACTCCAAGGCGCTGACGAACGCCGCTGGCGCTCGCCAGATGACCGAGTACGCGCGTCTGATGCCTTCGACGCTGTCGGGCCTCGCCGCACGCCTCTATGTGCGCCTCGGCATGGCGAACCGCATCGCGCCGATGTTCAACACCGTGATCACGAACATCCCCGGGCCGCCGATCCCGCTCTACATGAACGGCGCACGCCTCGTGACGCAGTTCGGCTTAGGCCCCGTGTTCGAAGGCATGGGCATCATCCATCCGGTCTTCAGCTACTGCGGCCGCATCTCTGTCGCGTTTACCTCCGACCGCAACATCATGCCGGACCCGGAAAGCTACGCGAACTGCCTGCAGGAATCGTTCGAAGAGCTGAAAGCTGCTGCGCTGAAGAAGCCGATCCCCGCGCCGAAGGTCGAGCCGGTTCCGGTCGCCGTGGTTCCCGACCTGCCCGCACCGGCCAAGAAGAAGTCGAAGCCGCGCAAGAAGAAGCCGAAGCTCACCATCGTGTCGGCCGCCGAGTAAGAACGCATGCCGCAAGCCAAAGCCAACAACATCGTGATCGAGTACGAGGACATGGGCCCGAAGGACGGTCCCGTGCTCCTGCTCGTCATGGGGCTTGCGGCGCAAATGACGTTTTGGCCAGACGCAATGTTGAAGAGCTTCACGGACGCTGGCTTCCGCGTCATTCGCTTCGACAACCGCGATATCGGCCTGACCTCGAAACTGCAGGGCAAGCGCGCGCCGAACCCGATCGTGCAAACGGCGGCGCGCGTCATCGGGTTCACGGGCCTTGCGCCCTACAAGCTGCACGACATGGTCGCCGACACGGTTGGCCTCATGGGCGCGCTCAAGATTAAGAAAGCCCATCTCGTCGGCGTGTCGATGGGAGGCATGATCGCACAGCTTATGGCGGGCACGCACCCGGACCGCGTCGCCTCCTTGACCTCGATCATGTCCGGAACGCTGAACCCGCGGCTACCGGGCCCGAGCGCGCGCATCGCAATGCCGTTGTTTCTGAACCGCCCGAAGCCGACCTCCCGCGACGACATCATCAAGCGCTCGGTCGAGATGTGGAGCCTGATCCGCACCGAAGGCGACGACCACAGCGAAATCGAAGCCAAGCTCGCGCACGCGTTTGACCGTTCGTACTACCCGGCCGGTGTGCGGCGGCAACTCGCCGCAATTATTGCAACGGGCGACATTCGACCCCACTTGAAGAAGATCACGGCGCCTACGCTCGTGATCCATGGATCGAAGGACCCGCTTGCGCCGCTTGAAGGCGGCAAAGACTCGGCGCGCAACATCAAAGGCGCCCGGCTCGAGATCATCGAAGGCATGGCGCACGACCTGCCGAAAAAGTTTCTCCCGCAGATCACTGCGCTGATCGTCGATCACGTGAAGTCCGCGGAGAAAGCCGTCGCAAAACGCGCGGCATAGACTGACCCTAAACCTGGTTGAAGACGGAGACACGACAATGACGAAAGCAAAGAAGAAGGCGAACGGCCGCACGAAGGCCCAGCCGAAGTTTGAAAATTTTGCCGACATGAACGGCGTGCGCAATCAAGCGACGCACTTCGTCGCCCGTATGCAGGACGGCCTGCGTGACGCCGGCGAAGCGCTCCGCGAAGCGGGCGAGACGTTTGGCCACGAGGGCCGCAAGGTCGCGCTGAAGCTCGTCGACAACACGCAAGATAACGTGACGTGGAGCTTCGAAGCTCTGCGCGACACGCTCCAGGCCGAAACCTTCGCCGACGCGGTGAAGATTCAGCAGCACGCCGTGACGGAACTCTTCCGCCGTTCGATCCGCCAGATCCGCGAAGTCAGCGAGATCGTCGGCTCCAGCGGTCAGAAGACCATGAAGCCGATCACGAAGTTCGTCGCTTCGGTCCGCCGCGCGGCCTAAGCACACAAAGGGGCTCCGTCTAAACCACTCCCCCGTGTGGGCAACCGCGCGGGGGAGTCTTACGGAGAGAAATCTAAGGGGGATGCGTTCGATGCCCCGCGCGAACGGCAAGAAGAAGCCTGCTGCGAAGAAAAAGCCCACACTGATGGGCGAACGTGACATGGGCCGCGTGCTCGTCACGGGCGCTTCCGCCGGCATTGGAGCCGAAATCGCCCGCGAATTCGCCAAGCACGGACATCACCTCGTTCTCGTCGCACGCAGCGAAGACAAGCTGATGGCGCTCGCCGGCGAACTGAACGCCGCCCACGACACCGACGCCCTCGTCATCGCCGCCGACCTCGCGACCGCCGACGGACCCAAAGCCGTCGTCGAAACGCTGCACGATCACGGCGTCGAAATCGACATTCTGGTCAACAACGCCGGCATCATCGACGTCGGCCCGTTCGCGGACACGGATGCGGAAAAATTCCAGCAGATGGTCGCGCTGAACATCGGCGCGTTGACGACGCTGACCTCGCTGCTGCTGCCCCACATGATCGAGCGCCGCTTTGGCCGCATCTTGAACGTCGCCTCGCTCGCGGGCTTCCAGCCAATCCCCTCGATGGCGGTCTACGCCGCCAGCAAAGCCTACGTGCTCTCGTTCACGGAATCTCTCTCCGAAGAACTCCGCGGCACCGGCGTGCGCGTTACCGCATTGTGCCCGGGCCTTACCGACACGAACATGGTCGCCGAAGTGAAGGCCCAATCCGAAACCGCACAATGGACGCCATCGTTCCTGGTTTCGAACCCCAAAGAAGTCGCCGCCGAAGCCTACAAAGCGACGATGTCCGGCCAAACGATCCTCGTGCCCGGCCTCCCAAACCAACTCGCCGCCGCCTGGGCCCAAGTAAGCCCCCGCTGGGTCGTCCGCACCGTCACCGGCTTCTGGGCCCGGCAAGCGGACTGGATGAAGGGGAAGCACTAACGCGCCTCACCGGTCACCCCGCCGCGCGGTGGCACACGGCTTGTAGCTTGTTCCCATCCGGATCGCGCACATACGCGCCGTAGTAGTTCTTGTGGTAATGCGGCCGTGGCCCCGGCGCACCCTCATCGCTCCCGCCGTTCGCAAGCGCCGCTGCGTGAAACGCATCGACCGTCGCGCGATCTTGGGCGACGAACGCCACATGCACGCCGTTGCCGGAACGCGCAGGCTTGCCGTCGAACGGCGGCACGATGAAGACCTTTGGACCTGTCGGCGTACCGTAAGCGGCAGTGCCGCTCGCCTTGAACATCACAGGATGCCCGAGCACCGCCATCACCGCGTCGTAGAACTTCTCCGCCCTTGCATAGTCGTTCGTCCCAAGCGTCACGTGGCTGAACATTTCTTCCCTCAAATATTTGCTTGTCATCCCGGCCAAGCGGAGCGTAGCGAAGCGCGAGCCGGGACCCAGAAGTAACAGGCTCCGCCCCGCAACGCGAATTTAGGGCGATTGACAATCACCCATAGGTCCCGGCTCGCGCTTCGCTACGCTCCGCTTGGCCGGGATGACAGGATGAGAATGATGCGCTAGACCGCGCAATGCGGGATTCTCCCGCCGATATTCGGAGCGACCCAACATGCGCGCAGTCCAAAGCGCCGCCCTGCGCGCCATGGAAGAGCCACCGCGCGACTGCTCGCTGTGCCCGCGCCTCGTTGCCTACCGCAAAGACAATCAGAAAAAGCAGCCGGCCTGGTTCAACGCTCCGGTGCCAAGCTTCGGCAAGGCTGACGCGCGCCTCCTGATCGTCGGCCTCGCCCCAGGTGTCAGCGGCGCAAACAAAACCGGCCGGCCGTTCACCGGCGACTATGCCGGGGAACTGCTCTACGGCACGCTGCTGAAGTTCGGCTTCGCCAAGGGCACATACCTCGCAAGCCCCGACGACGGCCTGACGCTCGTGGACAGTCTCATCACGAACGCCGTGCGCTGCGTCCCGCCGGAAAACAAACCGACGCCGGAGGAAGCCACGACCTGCCGTGTCTTCCTGAACGCGACGCTCGAAGGCATGCCGAACCTGAAGGTGATTGTAGCCTTGGGCCGCATCGCCCACGACGCGACGCTTCGCGCCTTCGCCCGAAAACTCAGCGCCCACACCTTCGGCCACAACGCCAAACACGACTTGGGTCGCGCCACGCTGATCGATAGCTTCCACTGTTCCCGCTACAATACGAACACCGGCAAACTCACGACCGAGATGTTCGAAGCGGTATTCGCGGACGCCCAAAAACTTCTTAGGACATAATAGCAGTGTCATGGTCCGCGATGGCGGACCACCCACGACTTCTCGTTCGAGTCCTGGGCGTGGATGGTTCGCCTTCGCGAACCACGACACAGAGGGCTACGGCGCAGGTGGCGGCACACTCGCCAACGCCTCCGACACGACCTTGCCGTCCACCGGCTTACCCGGCTCCAGCCCCAGCAAGTGCATCACCGTGGGGTGCACGTCGATAATGTTGAGTTCGGCCACTTCCTTGCCCGGCGCGATACCCGCGCCCCAGGCGTAGAAGACGCCGTGCATATCGGGGATCGACGGCTCGTACCCGTGCGAGGCTTTCAACCCGCCGAGCCAACCCGGCACGAAGATGTCGGACCAGAACCAGGTCATGCCCATCGCATGCGCATACCACGGCAAGCTGCTCGATGGCGCGATGTAGTACGGCGGCCTCGCGACCAGCATCAAATCGCCCACGCGCTTGGCCGAGCCCAGGTGCGAGTAGGCCGGATGTGCGCCCGTACGGTAGACGGTGAACGCGTCTTTGTACTGCGCCAGCGCCTTCTCCACGCGTTCGACGCTCTCGCCCTTGTCGAGATAGAGGTACGCGTTCCCGCCATCGCCCGCATCGCGCACGTAGAGCCAGTGCCGGTTGATGATGCGCCCCAGGTTGATCACCGGGTCGACGGCAACCATCCCGTGGTCCGTTCCGACAACGAGCGTCGCCTCCCTGTCCGCGGGCAGCGCCTTGATCGCCGCCATCAGCTTACCCACGATCGCATCGGCCTTGCGCACTTCCGCGAGCGTCTGCGGCGCAGTCACGCCGTTCACATGCGCCTCGTGATCTGGTCCGCGGAAATAGAGCGCGAGCAACCGCGGCCGCTTCGCATCGGTGCCGTTAAGCAACGCAATGCCTTTGGCAAGTACCTGCTCGTCCGCCTCCGCCTTTTCCCACGGCACGAACGGATTTATGACACTCGCCAGCGCAACGTTTTTCTTCGCGTCCCACCGGTTCGCGAAATTGAGCGCCGCGGCCGTCACGCCCTGCCGCTCCGCCGCGGCCCACACGGGCTCACACCCGGTGAGCCAGTTCGCATCGCCGTTCTCGTCGTAAGGCGCGCCGCGGGCGGGATCGAAGAACTTGTTCTGTACGACGCCGTGATGCTCCGGCCAGCACCCGGTCGCAAAGCTCGTGTGGTTCGGCAGAGACATCGTCGGGTAGACCGGCACAAGATGCCGCGACCATGCCCCTTCCTTTTTCATGACGTCGAGGTTCGGCGTCTTCGTCGCGTCTACCATCGCCGGCGCAAACCCGTCGAACATCACAAGCACGACAGTCCGCTCACGCGCGTCCGCTCGCTGAGCGGTCAAGAGCAGAAGAACCGCTAGAATCGTCAAGACACTTCGTAGGACCATCGCGCACTTCCCGTTTTGCTGGCTTGCTTCGTAAGTTATCATGTCCCGAATGTCTGACTAGCGAGGATCGACACTATGATGCTCGACCGCATCCTTGGCGCCCTCTCAGCGGCCGCCGTCGTAGCGGGCTTGGCAATCGCGCCCGGCATCCTGTTGGGGAACTTGGACCAGTGGGGCATGGCGCTGTTGGCGTTCTTTGCCGCAGCACTAGCTCCTTCCGCCTACGTCGTCGCCTACGCGGGTCGGCGGGACAGCCTGGAGTATGCGCCGTTAACGGGCGAGCTGGCGTTTCGCTCCATGCTTCGCACGCTGCCCGCCTGGGTGCGCGCCATAACGATCGTGCTGATGATCCTGGGCGGCGTTCTGATTGCGGCATCGTTGCTCCCTTGGGCAACGAAAGCGTCGTGCGTTTCCGAAGCCTCGACCAACACATCGCCTGAAGCAGCTTGTGTCTCGTGGAACGTCTTCGTTGCCGGGCTTGTCACGACCTTCACCGGCCTGGCGTTCGCCGATACGGCCTATCTCCTGCGAAAGCGCCGCGCCTCGTGAGCCACTTCGTTCAAGCGAGCGCCTGATACATCGGCATGATCAACTGGAACGCGCGCAAATCGCCCGTCGTCCCATCGCCCATCTTGTTCATCACATACGCAAAGCACGCCCGCTTGTCGAAGTCGGCGATGACGAGCGAACCGCCCCACCCGCCCCAGAAGCACAGGTTCTTACTGGGCAGCGGCATAATTTCACTGGGCAACCCATAACCGAGCCCGTGCTTGATCGGCAGCCCGAGCACCATATCCACGCCTTCGAACTGCGGCTCCAGCGCGCGCCGTGTCCCCTTGTCCGACATGATGCGCTTGCCCTTCGAAACGCCGCCGTTCGCGAGCACCGTCTGCACCTCGGCGACAGAGCGCGCATTGCCGATACCGCCCGCCGCCGGAATCTCCGCCGCCCGCCAAGCGCGCGTGCGCGGCTCCAGCGCCGTCAGTTTCGGATTGTTGAGCGTCCGCCCGCCAATCGACGCCGGGTCTTGTCCCTGCCCCAAGCCCACCTTCGGCGGCAACAATTCCCCCACACGCGCATCGTGCCGCGCGTCGAGGCCGATGTGAAAGTCCGCGTCCAACGGCCCCGCGATCTCTTCGCGAAAAACCGTCCCGACCGTCTTGCCGCTCGCGCGCCGGATCACCTCGCCGACGAGATAGCCTTGGCTGAGCGCGTGGTAGCCGATCTTCTCGCCGGGCGGCCACCACGGCGCCTGCGCCGCAAGCAACCCGCAGGTACGATCCCAATCGTAGATGTCTTCAGGCTTGAGCGGCGTATCCCAACCGGACAAACCCGCCGTATGCGACATCAGATGGCTGACCTTCACCGCCGCCTTTCCGTTCGCCGCGAACTCGGGCCAGTATTTCGCCACCGGTGCATGAAGATCGAGAACGCCGCGATCGGCTAGGATCAGCGCCGTCAACGCCGTCATCGTCTTCGTCGTGGAGTACACATTGACGATCGTGTCGCGCGCCCAAGGCTGCGTGCCCGCCGCATCGGCATAGCCGCCCCACAGATCGACGACCATCTCGCCCTCGACCGTGGCGGCAAACGACGCACCGACATCGACACCCGTCTTCAGGTTGTTCGCAAACACCTCGCGCACGGCGGCAAACCGTTCGTCGCAATGACCATGCACTCCATCGGTACCCATGCAGATTCTCCAATAGCGAATACCACCGATGGTAGCGAATGACGCGGCCCTACGGCCAGCCCCTTGCGGCGCGGCCTTATCTATGCAGCTTGGGCGACATTGGAGCCCACTTTGCTGAACGTTCCCGCCGGCAGCGCCACCCGAACCATCGTCCTAACCGCAATTGCGATGGTCGCCTTCGCTGCGAACTCGCTGCTCTGCCGTGCCGCCCTTGGCACAGACGCGATCGACGCCGGAAGCTTCGCCGCGCTCAGAACGCTGGCGGGCGCCCTTACGCTGGTGCTGATTCTGATCCTGCGTGGCGGACTCAACAAATTGTCCGGCACCAGCCACATGCGCACCGGCGCCATGCTGTTCGCCTACATGGTCTTGTTCACATTCGCCTATCGCTCCCTGAGTGCAGGCACCGGAGCACTGATCCTGTTCGGCGCCGTACAGTTGACCATGTTCGCCGCAGCACTGCGCAACGGCGAAGCATTTTCCCCCGCCTCCTGGCTCGGCCTGCTCATCGCCATCGCAGGACTCGTCTATCTGGTCTCCCCCGGCCTCGCCGCACCGGATCCGCTTGGCGCGTTCCTTATGGCGATCGCAGGCGTCGCCTGGGGGCTCTACTCGCTGCTCGGCCGCAGCGCCGCCGACCCGCTCGTCGCGACAGCCGGCGCCTTCGCCGTCGCGACGCCGGTGGTCCTCGCCGTAGCCGCCATTTCGACAGTCGTGAGCGGCGCCCACGCATCAAGCCTCGGTGTCATCCTCGCGATCGCCTCCGGCGCTATCGCCTCCGGATGCGGCTACGTCATCTGGTACGCGGCCCTTCGCGGCCTGACCGCCGCGCGAGCGGCAACGGTGCAACTCTCCGTGCCCGTGATCGCAGCCTTCGGCGGTATCGCATTCCTCGGCGAAAGCGTCACGCTGCGCCTGCTTGTCGCCACAGCAGCAACACTCGGCGGTGTCGCGATCGTGCTCGGCCAACGCGCCGCCCGAAAGTGACTCAGTGCGACGCAAACGTCGGGCGCGAAACCTGACGGCGGCTCACCACAACCATTGGCCCCAGCCGATGCTCGTCGTCGCGCCGGAAGGTCGCGGGCTCCCACAAGCTAGACACGGCACCGTCAAGATAAAGCGCGTTATCGCACTTCAGCACGTCGCGAAAAAACCGCGCCAACTTGCCGAACGAAACCGGTGCCTCACTGATCACGAAGATCGCCCGATCCGGCGAGGCGACGCCCACGCCGTTGCGCACATGGCGCGACTCGCCGTCCGGCTGAAACGCGGGATGTAGTTGCCCATCGATCACCAGCATCGGACCCGACTGCGTCGCCAAAGCCGGCGGACCACCGGCACGCGCCCCGTAACGACCCGTCGTTTCGACATGCACCTTCCCCTGCGCACCGACCAGGAAGACTCCGTTGGGCAGCAGATAGAAATTGCCCTCGCCGGACTTCGTATTGATCGGATGGCTCTCGACGCCACCGGCAACGAACAACCCGATCGGCGCACCACTCGTATCGAACATGCCGGCATTCATCGCAAACAGCACGTGCTTCGCATCGATGCCGCCGCGCTCGCTCAACGCCGCAAAGCCGCCCAGCGCCTGTCCCTCCGCATCCGCCCAAACCAACGCGAGTTCATGCTGCGCCGGCTCGAACGCACACACCGTGAACGCGTCGCCTTCGAAGCTTCGCGTTTCGCACGGCGCGTCCGCCGCCCGCCACCACAGCCAAAGCGCAAGCGCGGCAACTGAAGCAACGCCGGCCGACACCCAACGCAGCGCGCCCATTATTCGTACCTCTCCTCAAGCCACGGATCGCCGACGTTGTGATAGCCACGCACTTCCCAAAATCCCGGCTTGTCGTCGCGACTGAACTCGATCCGCTTCACCCACTTCGCACTCTTCCAGAAGTAATAGCGCGGAATGACGATCCTGACCGGCCCGCCATGCTGACGCGTGATCGGATAACCCTCCCACGAATGCGCGATCATCGCATCGTCCGCCGCAAACGCCTCGAGCGTGACGTTCGTCGTATAGCCGTCATAGGCATGAAAGATCACATGCCCCACCTCTGCCTTCGGCCTCACAAGCGCGATCAAATCGCGCGCCGAAACGCCGACCCAGCGATTGTCGTACCGGCTCCACTTGGTGACGCAGTGAATGTCGGAAACACTCTCTCTTTGCGGCATCGCCAACAGCCGCGCATAGGTTAGCGAAACCGGGTTCTCGACCAACCCGTCGGCCAAGAGCCTCCAATCGTCCTTCGTCACATCCGGCTGCACCCCAAGATCAAGCACGGGCCAATTCGCCACCAGTCGCTGCCCCGGTGGCAACCGCTCGGCACGTTCGGGATCCGACGTGCCCGTGATGTTCCGTGCCGCCTTCGCCCAGCGCAGCTTTGCGGCCAGGAGCTTCTCGTTGATGTCGTCGCTCATACGTCACCGTTTCGCACGAGAAGCGCACCCGCACAACGCGGACGTCTGCAAGCTGGCTCTCGGCCCGTTGTTGGCCTAGCCTTATCCCTTCTCCCGCATCAAGCGGCCCTTCTCGCGCTCCCAGTCGCGCTTCTTCTCGCTCGCGCGCTTATCGTGCAGCTTCTTGCCCTTGGCTAGCCCCAACTCCACCTTCGCGCGGCCCTTCGCGTTGAAGATGATCTTGAGCGGCACGATCGTCATCCCCTCGCGCT
>CAZYGK010000004.1:0-102333 GCA_964647355.1 uncultured Flavobacteriaceae bacterium
CAGACGCGGTCTCCTTCGCCAGCGCCTCGACCGCAGCCCGCGCATCCGCCTGCAACGCAGGCTTTAGCACCAGATCCTCCGGCGGATAGCCGACGATGAAAAGTTCGCTGAAGAGCACGATGTCCGCGCCCATGGCCTCGGCCTCGGCGCGCGCCTTGCGCGCCTTCGCCAAGTTGCCCTGAACATCCCCGACAGTGGGGTTCAACTGCGCGAACGCGATCTTAAGAGATGACGTCATGCGCTCAACGTACACCGCTTCGCGGCGTTGTTACACCGCCGCTTTGACCGCCGCGACGATGCGGTCGACCTGGCCATCCGTAAGGTAGGGGTGCATCGGCAGGCTGAGCACGCGCGCCGCCAGCTTCTCGCACACCGGCAAACCGCCCTTCGGCGCATAAGGCGCGAACGCCTTATGCTGATGCAGCGCCTTGTAATAGTAGATCGACGACGGCACGCCCTTCTCTGTGAGCGCCTTCATCACCGCGTCACGGTTGTTGACCATGATCGTGAACAGGCCCCAGGCGTTCTGGCTGCCGGCCGGCACGTGCTGCATCTCGACCGCATTGCCAAGACCCGCACGATAGCGCTGCGCGATCCGCTCTCGTGCGATCATTTCGTCGCCGAAGATCGTGAGCTTGGAGAGCAGCACCGCGCACTGCACGGAGTCGAGGCGGCCGTTCACGCCGACCCGGATCGATTCCTTCTTCTGCGCGTCCGTCCCGTGCCAGCGGATCGAGGACCAGCGGTCGAACCGCGCCGCGTCGTCCGTCGTCATCGCCCCGCCGTCGCCGTAGCAACCGAGCGTCTTCGACGGATAGAAGCTCAGCGTCGTCATATCGGCGATCGCGCCGATCATCCGGCCGCCCTGCGCGCCGCCGAAGCTTTGCGCCGCGTCCGCCATGACGAGCATGCCGTGCTCTTTCGCAATACGGCTGATCGCCGGGTAGTCCGCGGGCAGACCGTAGAGATCGACCGCAATGACCATGCGCGGCGTCAACTTGCCTTCGCGAATGACCGCCTCGATTTGCTTCTCGAGATGCGCGACGTCCATGTTGCAGGTGTGCGGATCGACATCGACGAAAACCGGCGTTGCGCCGGCGACCAGAACCGCGTTCGCGGTGGCGTTATAGGTGAATCCCGGAATGAAGATCGCATCGCGCGACGTTACTTCCTCGCCCATCAGCGCGATGACGAGCGCGTCCGTACCGCTCGCCACGGCCAGCGCATGCTTCGCACCCGTGCGTGCCGCCAGCGCCGCTTCAAGTTCGGCGACCTCTGGCCCGCCGATGAACGCGCCGTGATCCAAAATCTTCTGCCAGCGCTTCTCGACATCGGCGCGCAGCATTTTCTTCGGCGTTTCGAGATCGAAAAAGCGGATCGGGCCCGCATCCGCTTCCGCGGTGCGGGTGTTGGCGTTCTTTGCTTCAGGCATGAGCCAGTCTCTTCTGCGGCAGCCTTGCGGCGTCCAGGATGGAAAGGGCGGTTGAAAGCGCCCGGCGCGCCTCACGCGGCGCAATCGAAGCAGGCAACCCCTGGCGAACCGAGCGCACAAACTGCGCCACGCCATGGCCGAGCGGATCGGTCGATGGGCACGGCAGGCCGGACGCAGCCGCCGAAGCGCTGCCCAAGGCTTTGAGTTTGCGCGGCGTCGAGTTCGTCATCTCGCGCGTCAGGAAGTCGATATAGATCTCGCCGTCCGGATAGACGACGCGCATGAAGCGCTTGCGCCCCTCGGCCATGCGGCTCGAGAACAACTCAGCCACCATGCCGTCGGCGAACGTGACCGTCGCCGAAACCTCGTCCGACCGCGCGCTCACGAACCTTTCGGTCGCGCTCACGCCGACGAGTTCCGCCGGGTTCAGCGTATGCACCAAATCGATGTCGTGGATCATCAGGTCGAGCACGACGCTGACGTCCGTATTACGCGGGCTGAACGGCGACGCGCGATGGCACTCGATCTTGAGCGGCTTCACGTCGCCGTCGAAGAGGCCCAGATGCTTCATCACGAAGCGCTCTTGGTGACCGGTGTGCAGAACGAGGTTGCGCTGCTCGGCCAGGCGCACGAGCGCGTCGGCCTCACGCAGGTTCGCGGCCAAAGGCTTCTCCACGAACACATGCTTACCGGCGTTCAGCGCACCGACGCCGATCTCACCGTGAAAGCGCGCGGGCGTTGCGATCGTCACGATCTCGACATGCGGCAGGATCGAGCGCCAACCCGGATAGGCCGTCACCATGAAGTCGTTCGCCAGCGTATGTGCACGTGCAACATCGGCATCCGCGATTCCGATCAGCTTCACGCCCGGCAAGCTCGCGTACTTCTGCGCATGCAAACGCCCGAAAGCGCCCGCGCCGATGACACCCGCTTTGATCTCGCGATTAACGTCTGAAAGTAAGCTCACGATAGTTCCGCCACGAAACGCAACCCTCACGTGCGCCCATGTTTACTTGTTTGAATTTTTGGCGCCTACCCGCGGATGTGCCGCAGAGCTTCAAGAAATATTGCAGCCCTGTCACGCCAGGGCCTTCCCCTGCCCGCATCGCCAGGCCAAATACATGGTTGATGCCATCCCTTAAGCAACACATCGGAGCTTTATCCACATGCGCAATTTGAAGGGTCACGAAATTCGACTCAAAAGCCGTCCAGTCGGCATGCCGACCGACGACAATTTCGAGTACGTCGAAGCCCCGGTCGCCGAGCCGAAAGACGGCGAGGTTCTAGTCCGCAACATCTGGATGTCGGTCGATCCCTACATGCGCGGCCGCATGATCGATCGCGAAAGCTATGTGCCCCCGTTCCAGGTCGGCCAAGCGCTGCAGGGCGGCACCGTGGGCCAAGTCATCGCCGCCGGCAAAGGTGCGCCGTTCGCGGTCGGCGACTACGTTCAGCACATGCTGGGCTGGCGCGAATACGCCGTCGTCAACACGATGAGCTTCCCGCAAAAGATCGATCCGAAGCTCGCGCCCGTGCAAAGCTTCCTCGGCGCGCTCGGCATGCCGGGCCTCACCGCCTATGCCGGCCTCTTCAAAGTCGCCTCGTTCAAACCGGGCGAAACCGTCTTCGTGTCTGCGGCCTCCGGCGCCGTGGGCGCGGTCGTCTGCCAGCTCGCGAAGGCGCATGGCGCTTACGTCGTGGGTTCCGCCGGTTCGGACGAAAAATGCCAATGGCTGCTGAAAGAGGCCAAGATCGACAAGGCGATCAACTACAAGACGACCGCTGACCTCGACAAAGCGGTGGGCAGCGCCTTCCCGAAAGGCATCGACGTCTACTTCGAAAACGTCGGCGGCAAGCACCTCGAAGCCGCCCTCAACCACATGAAGGTCTTCGGCCGCATCGCCATGTGCGGCATGATCGAGCAGTACAACAACACCGCGCCCGCACCGGGCCCGTGGAACATCATCATGACGATCCCGAAGAGCCTAAGGATCGAAGGCTTCGTCGTCTCGAACCACTTCGACCTGTTGCCGAAGTTCCACCAGGAAATGGGCAAGCTCGTCGCCGAAGGTAAAATGAAGTGGAAGGAGACTGTGACCGAGGGTTTACAGACCGCTCCGAAGGCCTTCTTAGGGTTGTTCAAGGGCGAAAACTTCGGCAAGGCCCTCGTCAAGATCGGTCCCGACAAAGCCGTTTGATGATAAGATTCGCGCCACTCGATATTGCAGGGTGGCGCGAATGACAACGAACCGGCGTTGGGTATTGGCAAAGCGGCCGCAGGGCGTGCCGCACGCGGACGACTTCAAGCTTGAGCAGGTAACCCTGCCCGAGCTGCAAGACGGTCAGGCGCTGATCCGGGTCGACCACATCTCCGTCGATCCGGGCATGCGCTCGCGCCTCTCGGGCGATTCCTACGCGCCCGCCATGGCGATCGGCGAGACGATCGAAAGCGCGGGCGTGGGCAAGGTCTTGGCCTCGCGCAACGCGAAGCTCAAAGAGGGCGCCCTTGTTTGGGGCGGCTTTGGCTGGCAGAGCCATTTCATCAGCGACGGCCGCGGCGTCCAAGCCCTCGACCCGGAGATCTACAGAGACAAGATCAAGCCCACCGCCGCGATCGGCGTGTTCGGCATTCCGGGCCTCACCGCCTTCTTCGGCCTGTTCGAAATCGGCAAGCCGAAGGAAGGCAACGTCGTCCTTATCTCCTCCGCCGCGGGCACCGTCGGCGCGACGGCCGGCCAGATCGCCAAGATCCTAGGCTGCACGACGATCGGCCTCGCCGGATCGGACGCGAAGTGCGCCTATCTGAAGGAGATCGGCTTCGACGTTGCGATCAACTACAAGACCGCGGGCGACCTGACCGCCGCGTTCAAGCAGGCGGCGCCGAAAGGCATCGACATCTACTTCGACAATGTCGGCGCCGAAACACTCGACGCGGCGATCCTGAACATGCGCAAGCACGGCCGCATCGTCGTCTCGGGTCAGATCGCCGAGTACAACGCCGGCGAAAACCCGCGCGGTATCCGTCACACCCTGCCCTTCATCACCCAGCGTCTGAAGATGGAAGGCCTCGTCGTCTACGACTACGGCGTCCAATTCAACGACGCCCGCGCCCAGATGGCGGAGTGGGTGCGCCAAGGCAAACTTACCTACCGCGAAGAAATCATCGAAGGCCTGGACCAAGCGCCCAAAGCCTTCGTCGGCCTCTTCACCGGCGGAAGCTTCGGCCGCCGCCTGGTGCACGTCGCCGGATAAAAAAGCGCGGCGTCCGAAGACGCCGCGCCGTTCATTCAGACTATCGCGACGGCGCTACCAGGTAACGCGCACCCCCGCCTCACCGGCGTTGATCGCCTGATTGCCGCCGAAGTTACCGTTGTAGCCCGCGTAGATGCTGGTGTCGCCGCCGATCGCGACTTCGAAGTTCGCACCAACGACCGCCGTATCTTCCTCAGGCTGCGCACCGGTCGCCGTTCCAGCGAGCACGACGGTAGGCGCCACCGTCTGCGCGAAGGTCACGAGGCGATCTTGCTCGAACTCGTGCGCCCAACCGGCCTTCGCACCCACTTTCGCGCCGTAACGGCCGATGCTCGAAATATCCCACTCGGCGCGTAGCCCCAAGATCGATCGCATCGCGTCGAAGTCGCGACCGGCAACGACTGCCGGCACAAAGAGCCCGGAAGCGGACTCGGTGTAGCCATCTTGCTCCACCCGCGCGATATCGAAGCGCACGAACGGCGTCAGCATCATGCCCGATCTCTGCCAATCCCAACCGATCTCGGCACTGCCGAACCACTGATCGGCACTAACGTCGCTTGCAGCGGCCGACCCAAGAGTGTTTGCGCGCGAAAGATCGTTCGAACTCGAACCGTATCCACCGAGCACATTGACGTAGAGCGGCATCGAGGAGGGCGTCCAATGGGCGTAGAGCGCGCCCAGATACTCGTACGTATCGCCGATGTTGATCGTAACGCCGGTCTTCGTATCGAAGTCCGTTCGGCTGAAGGCAAACGCCGCGCCGACATCAAGACCTTGGGTCGCCGCCATCTCGGCCCCTAGGCTCACACCGCGCCGGTCGGCTTCGGTTGCATTGCTGCCCCATTCGCCGTGGCTGCCGAACACGTTCATGAACGCGCGGTATTTGCCGCCGGCGTTCACATACGTACCGCTCCCGGCCGCGGCGACGACGGTCTCGCGCACGCTTGCCGACTGGATCGGCGAGCCCGCGTGATTGAAGCGGTCCTGAAGGCGATCCAACAGGTCGCGTGACGCCTGCACGGCGACCGTCTGCGCGGCCGCGCCTATGTTGTTGCCGAGGCCGTCGTCGACCAAAACGACCGAGACATTGTCGATACGCACAATACTCGTGCAACAGAAGGTCGAATAGATGAATGCGACATCTGTGTTCGCCGTATTTGTTGCGACAACCTGCGTTGACGTCTGGTAGCTGTTCGTCAGCGTCACACCGGCCGGTGCGTTCGCACCGAACTGCATTGCAAGCGCACTCCCGGAGTTAGCCTCGTCTTTGAAGTCGTACGTGACGAGATAAATTCCAGGCGTCGTCGAAAGTGTCTGGTACACGCTTGAACTACCGCTATCGTCGTACCCGCTGAACGCGGCGCCGGGATTCCCGCCAGCGCCACTCGTGCAAGACTCATCCGCGATACACGTCCATCCGGTCAGACCGCCCTCAAAGTCGCCATTGTTGACGATGTTGGGGGCCGCAGCAACGGCACCGCTCAGTGAAATCAAGGCAGTTGTTGCGAGCAGTCCCACCCGCAGTTCAATACGCATCGGCAGCATTCCCCTCTAATACGAATCGAATCGACGTATTCGGGGACAGTCTGGAACCGCACCAAACACGGTCAACGACCGACCATGCCGCGAACGAACGCTTGTTCGGCTCAAGCGTCATTGCAGCCACAGGGTGCAAATGAAAAACGGCGCAACACCTGAAGATGTTGCGCCGCGATAATCGAACGAAGCGTTTGCTTACCAGGTCACGCGCAGACCAACCTCGCCCGCGTGAATCTCCTGCTCGTCGGCGAAGTCGCCGTTGTAGCCCGCATAGACCGACGCCTGATCGCTGACCGCAAGTTCAAGGCTCGCACCGGCCACCACGGCATCTTCAGCCGGCGTCGCGGCACCGGCAACGCCCGAGAACGACACCGGCCCCGTCGTCTCTGTGAACGTCACGAAGCGGTCTTGCTCGAAATCGTGCGCCCAGCCGACCTTACCGCCGAGCTTGCCACCGCGGCCGATGTCGAGACCGACCTCGGCGCGCACGCCCAACACCGAGCGGACAGCCTCGAAGTCGCGACTGGCTACCACGGCCGGGATCATCAAGGACCCGGGTGATGGTACTTCGGAATAGCCGTCCTGATCGACCCAGGCGCCGTCAATTCTCGCGAAGGGCGTCAACGTGAAGCGTTGCGAGACGGCCCAATCGAATCCGAACTCGGCGCTCGCGAACCACTGCTCGGAATCAACGTCTTGCGCGCCGACCGAGTCGATCACAGCGTCGAACCCGAGGTCGAATAAGCTCGTGCGGCTGAAATCGTTGCTGCTCTTACCGTAACCGCCGATCAGGTTGAGATAAACCGGTGCCGATGACGGGCTCCAGTGCGCATAGACGGCGCCCAGATACTCCGACGCCTCGCCGTTGTTCGCGGTGAACACCGTCTGCGTCGAGAATTCGCTGCGGCTAAGCGAGAAGGCAACGCCAATGTCGAGCGAACTCGTCACTGCCGCTTCGATGCCCGCGCTCAAGCCCCGGCGATCCGCTTCGGTTGCCGAATCGTCCCATTCGGCATCGCTGCCGAACACGCTCAAGAACGCGCGGTACTTGCCGCCCGCATTCACATAGCTCATGCCACCCGCATCGGCGACGACCGTCTCGCGCACGGCCGCCGTCTGGATCGGTGAGCCCGCGTGGTTGAAACGGCCCTGCAACCGATCGAGAAACTCGCGTGACGCTTGCACGGCGACGGTCTGCGCGGCGGCAGCGATGTTGTTACCCTGGCCGTCATCGACGAGCACGAGCGACACGTCGTCGATCTGATCGAAAGACGGATCATTGCGAATCCCGAAAGCGAGCCTCGTGTCGCCACCCGAGACCGCTGAAACAAACGAATAGCGCGTGTACCCTTGTGCGGGCGTGTTCGTCACGTTGATTGGCGTGTTGTTGCCAACGCTCACCGCCATCTCGTTGGTGCCTCCAACGCTGCGATAGTAGAAAGCGCCTTGATAAATGCCCGGCTGAAGATTCAACAAGTTCTGCGTTGCAATCCCATCACCGGTTACGCCCGTCGGACCTGCAACAACGCAGGTAGCACCAACGCATCCCCCTTCGAGGTGCCCCACGCCATTTCGTGGGACGTCGGTGTCGCGGAATGTACCAGCGAACACCCAGGGTGCCCCCGTTTCGAAGCCCGGATCGAGCACCACATTCGCGTTTGCGCTCGCGATCAGCGTGAGCACAGCCGTTGTCGCGAGCAGAGTCGCGCGCACTTGCGTCTTACCCATTTTCTTAAGTCCCCCATTCGCCCGGCCCCATTCCGAGCGTCCCGTCTCGCATTCTCGGCTGACACTTTGCCTAGTCAAGAAAAAGGGGCGTTTCTGGGTCGAATGCAGGGGAAGCGTGTTTCCGGATCACACCCGCACGGGCGGAAATCAGCCGTTTGTTTCTGCCGCTCTCGGCGTCAGCCAGATCCCCGACAGCGCCAGCATCGCCTGCTGCAGCCCGGCAAACTGCTCGATCTCATCGGGCCCGAGCGAGTACTCGAGCACGGCGCCGTGCGGCGTTCGCAGCGCAAGCGCACAGGTCATTCCAATGTCGCTGAGCGTGTCGGGCCGATAACAACGGCCCGCATAGAGCGCGGCCAGCTCCGGCGGATCACCCGTCTGCGGTTCGGCTGTCAGCAGCGGCACCCATGGCGAGCGCGTCGTCTGCAGCCTGACAAGGCCCCAATCCTCGCGCCGCACGGCAACGCGGCCTGCCCACTCGCCACGCCCCGCCCACGCGTCTACGAGTTGCGGCATGTGTTCGGCCGGCGGCGCATAGGACGTCCAGAACACGGCATCAAGCGGCTTGCCGCGCAACGCCGCTTCGGCTTCCGCACCAAGAGCACGCGCCGGGATGCGAAGCTTCAACGAACGCCCGCTGTCGCAATCGGCGACTGTCGCGGCGACGGGCAACACGCCCGCTTCGCGCACGTCCCAGCATCCGCTAAGCCGCATCAAATCGGCGCGCCAACCGTTGTCGAGAACGTGAGTCCGCGGAACGAAGTAGGTGACGCGGCCCACTTTCACTGCAATGTCGGAGTACTTCAACTGCGTGCGATCGAGATGGGCTTTGAGCCCGATCAGGCCCAAACCAACGACGCACCAAAGGATCAGCCCGAGCCGCAATGCATTCGCCCCATCGCCCCCGCACGAACGCTAAGGTGCGGCCATCGCATTGCGCAAGTGACAGCACCTACTGCGCGGCGACAGGACGCGGCGATTTGAACCGCTCGGCGCGGATTCCCTCGGCCACCAGGAAAGCAAGCTCCAGCGCCTGGTTCGCGTTCAACCGCGGATCGCAGTGCGTGTGGTAGCGCGAGGACAAGTCGGCATCCGAGATCGCCATCGCCCCACCCGTGCACTCGGTCACGTTCTGACCCGTGAGTTCCAAGTGCACGCCGCCCGCATGTGAGCCTTCCGCGCGATGCACAGTGAAGAACGTTTGAACCTCTTTGAGCACCCGGTCGAACGGCCTCGTCTTGTAGCCGCTCTGCGCCTTGATCGTGTTGCCATGCATCGGATCGCACGACCACACGACCTTGCGCCCTTCGCGCTTGATCGCGCGGACGAGTCGCGGCAAATGCTCCTCGACCTTGTCGGCGCCGAACCGCGCGATCAGCGTCAACCGCCCCGCTTCGTTCGCGGGATTGAGCACGTCGCAGAGCCGGATCAGATCGTCGTTCGAAAGCGACGGCCCGCACTTCACGGCAAGCGGGTTGTTCACGCCGCGCATGAACTCGACATGCGCACCGTCCACTTGCCGCGTCCGGTCGCCGATCCAAAGCAAGTGCGCCGACGTGTCGTACCAATCGCCCGTCGTGGAATCGATGCGCGTCATCGCCTGCTCATAGCCGAGCAGCAGCGCCTCGTGGCTCGTGTAGAATTCCGTCGTACGCAATTGCGGCGTAGAGTCGGGCGTAATCCCGCACGCTTCCATGAACTCGAGCGTCTCGGAGATCCGGTCCGCCAACGCGCGATACCGTTCGACCGACGGCGAGCCCGCGATGAAGCCCAAGTTCCAGCGGTGCACGTTATGCAAATCGGCATAGCCGCCCTGCGCGAAGGCCCTAAGCAGGTTCAGCGTTGACGCGGCCTGCGCATAGGCCTGCATCATGCGCTCAGGCTCGGGCGTCCGCGACGCCGCGTCGAACGGCGAGGCATTGATGATGTCGCCGCGATAGGACGGCAATTCGACCCCGTCGATCGCTTCCATATCGCTCGAACGAGGCTTGGCGAACTGCCCGGCGATACGCCCAACCTTCACGACCGGCATCGCGCCCGCAAACGTCAAGATGACGGCCATCTGCAGGATCACGCGGAACGTGTCGCGGATGTTGTCGGGATGGAACTCCGCGAATGACTCCGCGCAGTCCCCGCCCTGCAGCAGGAACGCGCGCCCCTCTGCCACGTCGGCAAGCGAACGCTTCAGATTGCGCGCCTCGCCCGCAAACACCAGCGGCGGGAACGACTTCAACTTGGTTTCGACGCGTGCTTGCCCTTCGGCGTCCGGATAGACCGGCACCTGGACGAGCGGCTTGTTGCGCCAGCTGGCGGGGTTCCAATTCATGAGGGTTAAATAGCTCGCTGATTCCGGCATTGCCAGTTTCACAATGCCGCGCGGTTAATCGCGGTGCGAGCCTACCCCAAACGGCCTGAAGCGCCGGTGAATGGTTGCGGCTGCGACTATCGCCGCGGCAAGTCGATAACGCTGACGCCGTCGGGCGTACCGACCAACGCCACGCTGGCGAGCGACAGAAACAGCCCGTGGTCGACGACGCCCGGAATCCCCTCAAGCATGCGCGCGAGCCTTTCCGGATCGGGAATGCTGTCGGCCGAGCAGTCGGCAATGTAGTTGCCGCTGTCGGTCTTGAACGGATGCCCCTCCCCGCCCCGAAGCCGCATCAGATTCTGCGAACAGCCGCAACGCGCCGCGGCCTCGGCAATGCGCTCCATCGTAACCAGGTGCGCGAACGGCACGATCTCGACCGGCAGCGGAAAACGCCCGAGCGTGTTGACGACCTTCGCGGCGTCCGCAATTACCACCATACGGTCGGACGCCGAAGCGACAATCTTTTCCCGAAGCAACGCCCCGCCGCCGCCTTTGATCAGCGTCAGGTTCGGGCCGATCTCGTCCGCCCCGTCGACCGTTAGATCTAAATGCCGGACCGTATCGAGGTCGCCGACCGTTATACCCACCTCTCGTGCAAGCGCCGCCGTGCGTTCGGATGTAGCGACCGTGGTCAGCTTCAAACCTGCCTTCACACGCGGCGCCAACGCGCGCACAAAGTGTTCCGCAGTCGAGCCCGTTCCGAGGCCGAGCCGCATGCCGGACTTCACATATTCGAGAGCCGCTTCGGCGGCGGCGCGCTTCTGATCTTCGACGGTGGTGTGCTTGCTCATGGGGCGCACTATAGACACCGCCGCCGCAACGCCAAAGCCCTGCTCGAAGAAATCCCCGTCAAATTACGCACGTACCGTGCGCGGCACCTATCGGATCCATACCTTGATCCGAGACGCCGTCGCGCTCAAATCGGCATTGTCACGGCACGCAATCGGCTCGACGCAACGCAGCAACGAAACACTGATTGTTTCAGCACTGTCGCAACCACGGCCGGCCAAGTGAAGTGACAACGGTCACGAGCGAATTCGGAATTCTGTTGGTTAAGCGGATGTGAATCCCGTCACAACAAATCGATGTGCATTGACCGTTCCTGAACCAATTGATGGCAGTGTGTCACAACCACGTGTTGGAACTCGCCGATGACGCGTTCCGCCACGTTTTGGCCAAGGTGCCGGGGTGAAGTGGTGTCATGACGATGGAGATCGACACTAGGAACGAATTCCGCTTCCCGCGTTACACGCGTGGAGAGATGCTGGCCGACGCTGCTGCGCACATCACGGGTTTGGCACTCGGCCTCGTCGCCACCATCTGGCTCCTGATCACGGCATCTCAGAACGACGAAGGCCTTCTCATCCTGGGCGCCGGCCTGTACGGCCTCGGCCTGCTCGCGATGCTGACCTGCTCGGCCGGCTACAACATGTGGCCGCCCTCCCCGATGAAGGAACTGTGGCGCCGCTTTGATCACGCGGCGATCTTCATCATGATCGCCGGCACCTACACGCCGCTGCTGCTGAACCGAATGGGCGGCGAGTTCGGCTTCGGCTTGCTCGCTTTCGTGTGGACCGCTGCCCTGGCCGGTGCCGCGCTGAAACTCGCGTTCCCGCGCCGCTGGGAGTCGATCACGCTCGCGCTTTATCTCGGCCTAGGCTGGTCGATCGTGCTCGCGTACAATCCGCTCCTGCACGCCGTCTCGATGGACAGTCTCTACCTCATCGCGATCGGCGGCCTAATTTACACGATCGGTGTAGTCTTCCACCTCTGGGACAGGCTGCCGTACCAGAACGCGATCTGGCACTGGCTCGTCCTCATCGCCGCCGGCTGCCACTACTTCGCAATCTTCAACGAAGTGGCTATGGCGGCGAACTAGGTCACTACTCCACCGTCACCGACTTCGCCAGATTGCGCGGCTGATCCACGTCCGTGCCTTTCACAACCGCCGTGTGATAGGCGAGCAGCTGCACCGGGATCGAATAGAGCAGCGGTGTCACGAACGGATCGACATCGGGCACCTCGATACGCGCCCACACCTTGTCGCCGGCCGCCGCCAACCCGCGCTTATCGGAGATAAGAACGATCTTGCCCTTGCGCGCCATGCTTTCCTGCATGTTCGAGATCGTCTTTTCGAACAGGGCGTCGTGCGGCGCGATCACGACGACCGGCACGTCTTCGTCGATGAGCGCGATCGGCCCGTGCTTCATCTCGCCCGCGGCATAGCCTTCGGCGTGGATGTAAGAAATTTCCTTCAGCTTCAGCGCCCCCTCGAGCGCGATCGGATACGACAACCCGCGCCCGATATAGAGCACGTCGCGCGCCTTCGCGAGTTCGTGCGCCAACCCCTGATAGACCGGATCCTGCGCAAGCAGCGTCAGCATATGCCGCGGCACTTCCATCAGCGCCCGCGTCAGGCGCGCCTCGTCGGCGGCGCTTACCGTACCGCGCGCCTTGCCCGCCGCAATCGCCAGCGAAGCCAGCACCGCAAGCTGGCACGTAAATGCCTTCGTCGAGGCAACGCCGAGTTCGGGTCCCGCATGCGTCGGGAACACAACCTCGGACTCGCGCGCGATCGTGCTCATCGGCACGTTGACGATCGAGGCGATGTGCTGACCCTGGTCCTTGCAGTAGCGCAGCGCCGCCAGCGTATCCGCCGTCTCGCCCGACTGTGAAACGAATAGCGCAAGCCCCCCACGCGGCATTGGGGCCTCGCGATACCGGAACTCCGACGCCACATCGATCTCGACCGGCATGTGTGCCAGCTTCTCAAACCAATACTTGCCGACGAGCGTCGCGTAGGAAGCGGTCCCGCACGCCACCATCGTCATCTTCGGCAGGCTTGCAAAGTCGAACGGCACCTTCGGCAGCGCGACCGTCTGCGCCACCGAATTGATCACGCTGTGCAACGTGTGCCCCACGACTTCCGGCTGCTCGAAAATCTCCTTCGCCATGAAGTGGCGGTGCGAGCCTTTGTCGACCAGGCTCGCCGACACGGTCGTCGTCTGCACCTCGCGGTTCACCGGCCGCTCATGCGCGTCGAAGATGCTGACGCTGTCGGCACGCACCACCGCAACGTCGCCATCCTCAAGATAGGCAATCTTGTTCGTCAGCGCCGCGAGCGCGAACGCGTCCGAGCCGAGATACATCTCCTTCGCCCCGAACCCGACCGCCAGCGGGGGACCAAGCCGCGCGCCCACCACCAAACCTTCGTGATCCTTAAAGATGATGCCGAGCGCGAATGCACCGCTCAACCGGCGGATCGCCTTCGTCGCCGCGGCAACGGGTTCAAGGCCCTGGTTCAAATACTCGGTGATCAAATGCACCGAGACTTCCGTGTCGGTCTCCGTGTGGAACTTGTGCCCCTTCTTCTCAAGCTCCTCGCGCAACTCCCGAAAGTTCTCGATGATGCCGTTGTGAACGACGGCGACGCGATCCGACACATGGGGATGCGCGTTCGTCTCATTCGGCACGCCGTGCGTCGCCCAGCGCGTGTGCCCGATGCCGGTCGAGCCCGGCAGGGGCCGCTCGTGCAACACCTTGTCGAGACCGGAGAGCTTTCCCGGCGCGCGGCGGCGCTCAATCTGCCCGTTCACGAGGGTCGCGATACCCGCCGAGTCGTAGCCGCGATACTCGAGCCGCTTGAGCGACTCTAAAATGATCGGCGCGGCGTCCGGCTTGCCGACGATACCAACGATGCCGCACATGGACCTTACTCCTTCTTCGCCTTGGCGGCCTTTTCGGCCTTCTTCTTGGCCCGAAACTTTGCCGCCCAGCCTGCAATCTGCCTCTGCTCACCGCGCTCGACCGCGAGCGCATCTCTTTCAACGTCCTTCGTGATGACGCTGCCGGCGCCCACGTTGGCTCCGTCGCCCACCTTCACCGGCGCCACCAACGCGCTGTTCGAACCGATGAACGCATCGGCGCCGATATCGGTGACGTACTTGTCGAAACCGTCGTAATTGCAGGTGATCGTGCCGGCACCGACGTTCGTCCGCGCCCCGATCCGCGCATCGCCGATATAAGTCAGGTGGTTCACCTTCGCGCCATCTTCGATCACAGCCTTTTTCACTTCGACGAAGTTCCCGATGTGAACGTCGCGCCCGATCTTCGCGCCGGGCCTGAGCCGCGCATAGGGCCCGAGGATCGCACCTTCTGCGATCGAGCAATCCTCGAAGTGACAAAACGCGTTGATGCGCACGTTGTCGGCAACCGTGACCTTGGGCCCGAAGAACACATTCGGTCCAACGACGACATCCCGGCCAAGCTTCGTATCGTGGCTCAGCCAAACGGTCTCCGGATCGATCATCGTCGCACCGTCCAGCATCGCGCGGTCGCGTAAGCGGCCTTGCATGATCTTCTCGACCTGCGCAAGTTCGACACGCGAGTTGATGCCGAGCACGTCCTCTGCCGGCACCTCCATCGCCACACAGCGCAAGCCCCGCTGCCGCGCACCGGTCACAATGTCGGTTAGATAATACTCCTTCTGCGCGTTCTCGTTCTTCAGCTCGCCGAGCAGCACCCGGAGCAACGCGGCATCAAGCGTGAACCCACCCGCGTTGCAGAAGCCGATCCGCTTCTGCTCCGCACTCGCATCCCGCGCTTCGACGATGCGGTCGAGATCGCCGTTTGTCAGCTGCACCAACCGGCCATAGGGCGCAGGGTCGGCAGGCTTGAAGCCCATCAGCGCCACATCGCCGCCAGCCGCTCGCGCCGCAAACAGCTTCTCGAGTGTCGCCGTCGTCAACAACGGATTGTCGCCGTAGAGCACCGCCACATCGCCCGCAAACCCGGCAAGCGCTGGTAGCGCACTACGCGCAGCGTCCCCGGTGCCAAGCTGCGCGGTTTGCACCGCGACATCGGCACCATAGCCCTTCGCGAAGGCCGCAACATCGTCTTGACCCGGTCCGACCACGACGACGAGCTTGCCCACGCCAAGCGACTTCAGCGCGGCCAAAATGTGGCCGAGAATCGGCAAGCCCGCGACCGTGTGCAGGACCTTGGGCAGCGCCGACTTCATGCGAGTCCCCTTGCCCGCGGCAAGAACGACCGCAGCAAGCTGGCTGCGATAAGATGGAAAGCTCAAATCAACCGTCACGAAAAATCGAGGAGTTTTAAGACGCTTACATGGGGGTCGAATGCGGCGAAATAAAAAAATGTTTCGCTTTCTTGCCGTACCCATGCGAGACCGCGCACCTAAGCCATTGAGAGTATTAACAGCTTGGCGATTCCCGAAACCATCGTCTTCGACCTCGACGGCACGCTTGTGGACACCGCGCCCGACCTGACGGCCGCGCTCAACGCCGTTATGCGCTGCGAAGGGAGACCGGAGGTCCCACTCGACGACGTTCGCCACATGGTGGGCCGCGGCGCTCGCTACCTGATCGAACGCGCGATGCAAGCGACCGGAGACCCAGTTGAAGGTCAAGCGCTGACTGATCTTGTGCAACACTTTATCGTCCACTACGAAGAGAACATCGCCGTCGCAAGTCGGCCGTTCGAACGGGCGGAAGACTTTGCGCGGCGCTTCGCTAGCCGCGGCCATAAGCTCGGCATCTGCACGAACAAGCCGGAAGCCCTGTCGTTCAAGCTCATGAACGAACTCGGTTTGCGCAAGCTGTTCCCGGCCATTCTCGGGGCCGACAGCCGCCCCTACCGCAAGCCCGACCCGCGCCACCTCGTCGACACGATCGCGGCTTTGGGAGGCACCCCGAACAACGCGGTCCTCATCGGCGACAGCGAAACGGACGTAAAGACGGCCCGTGCCGCAAACGTGCCTGTCGTGGTGGTCAGCTTCGGCTATACGGAGATTCCGCCGCACGAACTGGGGGCCGACGCGGTGATCGACCATTTCGACGCGCTGGAACAAGCACTTACCGGCCTCAAGCGCGCTTGACTTGAGCGATACCCCGCCCCTATAGGCTGTGCCTTCCGGAAACGGGCGCTTAGCTCAGCGGGAGAGCACTACCTTCACACGGTAGGGGTCGCTGGTTCAATCCCAGCAGCGCCCACCATCCAACACCTGGTCAAGCGCGTCCGCGCCACCCACATTGGTTCGATCTCAGGAGCCGCGGCGCAAGAATGGAATTTCTGGCAAGCCCCGAAGTTTGGTTCGCCTTTCTCACGCTGACCGCACTCGAAATCGTCCTCGGCGTCGATAACATCGTCTTCATAGCAATCCTCGCCGGCCGCCTGCCGCCCGAAGATCGCCCGGCCGCGCGCCAGATCGGCCTCTCCGTCGCGCTCGGCACACGCCTGCTTTTGCTCACGACGCTGTTCTATCTCTCGCATCTTGAAGGCAAGACGGGCTTCGGCCTCTTCGGCCACGAGCTCTCCTGGCGCGACATCGTCTTAGGGCTGGGCGGCCTCTTCCTGATCTGGAAGGCGATCGTCGAAATGAACGAGGCGGTGCGCCCACACAAGTCGAAGAAAAAAGAGGGCAAGTCCAACGCTCCCCGCGCAGCGTTCGCCTGGATCATCATTCAAATCGCGATCATCGACATCGTCTTCTCGATCGACAGCGTCATCACCGCCGTCGGCATTGCCGAGCATATCGAAGTCATGGCGGTGGCGATCATCATTGCCGTCTTCGTGATGATGGTGGCGATCAACCCGATCTCGCATTTCATCGACGAGCACAAGGAACTGAAAATCGTCGCCTTGAGCTTCCTCTTGCTTGTCGGCTTTATCCTCGTCGCCGAAGCGATGGGTACGCCGATCCCGAAGGGTTACCTCTATTTCGCGCTCGGCTTTGCGGCGTTGGTCCAAGGCCTCATCTTCTGGGCCAACCACAGCGAAGAGCAGATGGACAAGCTGGCCGCCGCCAACCCCGACAAGCAGGACGACGTCTAGGCCGGCCACAATTGGCAGGACCGTGCGCGCGCTGTGACAGTGCGCACGTTCACGATTGGTCTCCCATGTTCCTGGGATTCTGACCCGAGCCGCCTTCCCCGACATTCCACGTGCAACGCGATTCACGCGCCAAACGAGGGGAACGGACATGGCAGTCATCAACGGCAACGGGCAAGCGAACAATCTACTCGGAACGCCACTCGACGACATCATCGACGCAAAAGGGGGCAACGACGTCGTTGACGCCGGCGACGGCAACGACACCGTCTACGGCGGTAACGGAAACGACACGCTCAAAGGCGGCCTCGGGAACGATCTGCTGTTCGGCGGCGCCAACAACGACCGGCTGAACGGCGGCGAAGGCGACGATCAGCTCGACGGCGGCACAGGAACGGACTGGGCCGAATTCGACGGCGGCGCAGCCGTGAACGTCGACCTCATAGCAGGCACTGCAACGGGTCAGGGCAACGACACGCTCTTCGGCATCGAAAACGTGTTGGGCTCGAGCTTCGCAGACCGGATCAGAGGTACGAACGGCAACAACGTTCTCGACGGCGCCGCCGGCAGCGACGTCTTCGTCGCCACGCTCGGCACCGACACAATCCTGGGCGGACTGGGCAGCGATGCGATCGACTTCAGCGCGATCACCAGTGCAGTCACAGCAAACCTCGCTACCGGCACCTACAGCGCCACCGGCGCCTCCGGCACACTGAACAGCATCGAGAACATCACCGGCTCCGCGAACAACGACACGCTGACCGGCAATGCCGGCGACAACGTGATCGACGCCGGTCTCGGCAACGACATCATCAACGGCGGCGCAGGCATCGACACGGCCATCATCTCAGGCAACCCGAACGCGCCGTTCAACCAAGGCGCCTTCGCGAACCTCACGACCGGCGTTTCGACTGGCGGCGCCGGCACCGACACGTTGATCGGCATCGAAAACCTGACCGGCAGCGCATTCCTCGACCAGCTGACCGGCAACGCCGGCAACAACATCCTCCATGGCGGCGGCAGCTCCGACCAGCTGTTTGCAACCCAAGGCATAGACGTGCTCGATGGCGACGTCGGCAACCACGATACGGTCTACTTCACCGGCCAGCCGGGTGTGACCGCGAACCTGGCGACCGGCACCTACGCATTCGATGCCAACAACCGCGGCACCATGGCCAACATCGACGACCTGTTCGGCGGCTCCGGCAACGATAGTCTCACCGGCGACGCGGCATCGAACATCCTCGACGGCATGGAAGGCAACGACACGGTCGCAGGCGGTCTCGGCAACGACGAGATCTGGGGCGGTGCCGGCAGCGACACGCTGATCGCCGACGGCGGCAGCGACTACCTGAACGGCGACTACTCCCGCTTCGACTTCGGCGACAACTCGAGCGACACGTTTGTAATCGGCACGAATGCCGGCACGGTGACGATCGGCGACTTCACGCTGGGCCTCGACAAGCTTGACGTCTCCGCCTTCAACCTCGGCAACAGCAACTACTGGACCGCAAGCGCCATGCAGTCCGGTCTGACGACCACCACACTTACGCTAACCGGACAGGGGCAAGAAGTGGTGACAATCCTCCTCGAAGGAATCGCCGATGGACACCACCTCTCGCTCAACGACATGATCGGCGGTACGACCGCGCTGATCCCGCCAGCACCGGCTTATCCCATGAACGGTGGCAACGGCATCGCCGACATCTTCACGATCCTGCCGCAATTTTCCGGCACGGTAACGCAATCCGGTTTCGAAGATGGGCTCGATATGCTCGACCTCACCTTCCTGAATCAGCCCGGCTGGGACGGATCGCAAGGAGCTGCCAACGATGGCAGTGTTCTCTTCGACTTCTGGAACACCACCACAGGCGACGCCTTCCAACTCCACTTGCCAGGCGTCGGATTCGGTCTGATCACGATGGCCGACATCATCATCTAAGGGCCACGAAGCCGGGAGCGCCCCTTCCGGCATCCTGCGGCGCGTGCCAGGGCTCCCCGTCCGGCACGCGCCGTTGTTTTTGAGCGCACCCCACGTTTATGGGGGTGCCCCGGTGATCATGGTCACATGGGGGATTCTTGGTGTGGGAAGTGGCCATGCGACAGCTTGTTTGCCTACCCCGCATCACCCATGAATGAACTCATGGTTCGCGCGTTCGGCGAACCCAAGTACGCAAAGGGTTCTAGGCGTCCGCCGATGCTCTCCGACCGCCCTCCCATTCGCATTGCGATCGTCGAAGACGATCCCGCGTTGCGCAATCACCTGACCGAGATTGTCACCAACGTTGACGGGTTCGCACTCACGGGCACGGCAACGACGGTCGTGGATGGCCGCGAACTCATCGCCCAAGGCTGCGATGTCGTGCTGCTCGACCTCCAGCTCACCGACGGCAGCGGCCTCGATATCATTCGCCGCGCCCGCGCCTCGGGACCGGCGGATCTGAAGATCATCGTGATCAGCGTATTTGGTGACGTTCGTAACGTGGTCGCCGCGATCGAGGCTGGCGCCGACGGCTATTTGCTCAAGGGCGGCGATATCGCCGACACGGAACGTGCGATCCGCGACGTCATCGCCGGGCGCGCTCCGATCAGTCCCGGCGTTGCCGGCCACATCTTGGCGCGCGTCCGTGGCGTCCCAGGCACGCTACCCGCACCCAACCCGCTCACCGAGAAGGAAACGGAAGTCCTCACCGACCTTGCCCGCGGGTTCTCCTACAAGGAAGTCGCGATCCGCCAGCGTATCTCGCACCACACGGTCGCCGATCACGTCAAAGCGATCTACCGCAAACTGTCCGTCAACTCGCGCAGCCAAGCTGTCTTCGAAGCGGTGCAAAGCGGTCTGATCGACCTGCAGAGCTAAGGGGATGGCATTGCGACTCCCCGCCGGGTGGGAAAAGTCCGCCGCCTTCATCCTTGCGTTGCTGACCTCGTGGCTTCTGGTGGCGTGGGTCGACGTTGGATCGCCGGGCATCAGGGATTTGCTGGTCGAACGCCTTCAGTTCGCCCCGCTAGAACGCCCCAATATTGCCGACATCCCAACCGCGACATTCGAAACCAAGACGCGCCCGTTCCGGCGCGACGGCCGCTTCGGCGTCGTGCGGTTGACCTACGACGTTGCGGACCCGCAAACGGCGGACTTAGCACTCCTCTCGCGACGGGTCCGCGATAACTATGCGGTCTACGTCAATGGCCAACTCGCGGCACCCGCACCGGGCCAATTGGGCGAGGTCTCGACACTGCACGGATTTCACCCGCGCCTGGTGCGCATCCCCCCGTCGCTTCTTGTCCGGGGCACAAACACGATCGACATTCTTTGCGCAAGCAACAGCCCATACATCACGGTTCATCAGATTTACGTTGGCCCGGCGGCTAGACTGGAGCCGGAGCACGTTCATGCCCTCGCGCTCATTCACGACAACGCCGAAATCGCCGCCCTTGCCGCCGGCATCGTGCTGTTGTTCGCGCTGGCGCTTTCTCCCTTGGTGCGGCCGGCGCTGACCCTGACGATAGCGCTGACTCTGGGGTTCTTCCTGGCCCGTCTGCTGCACACCCTGTGGATCGACGTGCCCTGGCCTCAACCGTTTCGCGATATGTACCTGAATGCGACGGCTATCCCGATCTGGTTGTCGTGCATCGCCTTCATCAACGAGTGGACGAACGGCCCCCGAAAGTACTTGCCCTGGCTCGTCGCCGCCGCTTGCCTCGCCTGGGTCGCAATCCTAATCGCATTCGCGACACTGCCTCCGATTCAAGCAAACTCGATAGCCGGTCCCATTGAGTCGATAACCGGGCTCTTCGCGCTCGGCTTCATGATTCAGCGTTTGATACGCCATTACTATCGCGCACCGCCGACCGCGGCCCCCGAGATCTTCGTCGCCGGCGTGGGCTTAGGCATGGCGTGCGCCTCCGTCGCAACACAAACCGCTATTGAAATCCTGCGCCCCATCAACATGCCGCAGGGCGAAGCTTTTTCGCAGCTTGGCGCCATCGCGATTATCGTTTTCATTGCGGTCGGGATCGCCCGCCACAGCATCGGCATCTATCAGCTGGCGGCGCTGAACAACGAAACACTTTCGCGTCAGGTCCGCGAGAAGGAACGCGAGATCGCAGCCAACCACGCTCTTCTCAGAACTCAAGAACACGAACGCGTCCTGACCGAGGAGCGCAGCCGCATCATGCGCGACGTCCACGACGGCATCGGCTCGCAACTTTTGGGCCTGCTCGTCCAAGCGCGTAGCGGCAACCGGCAGCCCGACGCGATGACAACCGGACTCCAAACGGCGATCGACGACCTGTATCTCGTGATCGACTCGCTCGACGGCGTCGACGGTTCGCTCGAGACTGCGCTAGGCACGTTCCGCACGCGCATCGAGCCGAAATGCGCCGCAGCCGGCATCGCCCTCGACTGGTCGATCGAGCCGATCGGCGATACCCCATCCGTCGGACCTGCAGCCGTCCTCCAAATCTATCGCATCTTGCAGGAAGCACTGACCAATGCCATCCGCCATGCCTCGCCCCGCAAGCTGACGGTTGCCCTACGACCAATCAACGGCCGGTCGGCAATCGAGATCTCGGTCAGCGACGACGGCAAAGGCTTCGACGCAGATCGGCCGCAGTCGACCGGCCGCGGGATGGCGAACATGAGGCGCCGCGCCGCCTCTATAGGTGCAGCGCTGCTCTTTGAGAATTTGAGCCCCGGCGCGCGGGTGATGATTCAACTTCCCAAGTAGGCCCGCATGACGCTCAAAGGTTGGGAAAAACTTGCAGCGTTGGGCTTCGCCGGGCTGGTCAGTTGGATTCTGATCGCCTGGGTCGACGTCACGGCACCGGGAATTGCCGACTTGCGGGTTACGAGCGCCAAACTTGCGCCCCTGTCGCACCCCGACTTCAACGAGGTCGCAACCGCCGCGTTTGCTCCTGCGAAGCCGCCCTTCTGGCATGCCGGCCGCTTCGGCGTGGCTCGGATCGTATTCGACGTAGCTCGTCCTGCCACGTCCGACCTCGCGCTGATGACCCGCGGCTCGCGCGACAATTACGCGGTCTACGTCAACGGCAGGCTCGCCGCCCCAATCCCCGGTCGCCTCTCCAACCGTCCCACCATACACGCCCAACACCCGCGCTTGACCAAGCTGCTGCCCAGTCTGCTCCGGCCCGGCACGAACACGCTCGACGTGGTCAGCGCGACAAACGGTGCTGTCGCTACGCTGAATCTCGTCTACCTCGGCCCTTCGGACCGGTTGGAGCCCGCTTTCGATCACGCCTACGCCCTCGCGCACGACACCAGTCTCGTCGCCGTGATTGCCGCCGGCGTCGTCCTTCTATTCGCGTTGGCTCTGGCGGCGATTATCCGGCGCCCAGCGTTGATCGTATCGGTCGCGGCTACGTTGAGCCTCACGCTGATGAACGAGCTTCACGGCCTATGGGCCGATGCGCCCTGGACGTTTCAATCGGTGACCGTGTTCCTAATCGGAACGCCGCTCTGGATCGCCTGCGCGGCCTTCGCCAACGAGTGGACGAATGGACCGGTCGCCTACCGCAGTTGGTTTGCGGCCGCTGCAATCCTGAGCTTACTGACGATCGTTGCAATCTACACGCTGCTTGCACCACTTCCTGCGCGCAATGCGTCCAATGTGGTCCAGTCTCTCGTCGGTCTGGGTTCGCTCGGCTTCATGATACAACGCCTGACGCGCTACTACTATCATGCGCCGCGCTCGGCATCCGCCGAGATCTTTGTGGCCGCCGTCGGGTTGATCATGGCGCTCACTTTACTCGTGTCGCAAATGATCTTCCAATCGATTGACGTCGGACTTCGCGGCGAAGCGTTCACGAAGTTCGGCACGATTTCGATCATCGTCTTCATCGCGATCGGCCTTGCCCGCCACGGGATCGGCATCTATCAGATCGCAGAGCTCAACAACGAGACGTTAGCTCGAAAAGTCGCCGACAAGGAACGCGAACTCGAAATCAATCACGCGCAGTTGCGAGCTCAAGAACGCGAGCGCGATCTGATCGCGGAACGCGGCCGCATCATGCGCGACGTGCACGATGGCATCGGCTCGCAACTACTGGGACTTCTTGTCCAAGCGCGCAGCAGCACTGCCAAGCCGAGCGACATGGCCTTGGGCTTGCAGGCGGCGATCGACGACCTCTATCTCGTGGTCGACTCGCTCGACGGTGTCGACGGCTCGCTCGAGACCGCGCTGGGCATGTTTCGCATGCGCATCGAACCGAAATGCACCGCGGCGGGAATCGACATCGCCTGGAACGTCGAAGACGCGGGCAACACGAAAGCGCTCGGTCCGGCGACTGTCTTGCAGATTTACCGCATCCTGCAGGAGGCGCTTAGCAACGCAATCCGGCACGGCAAGCCCAAGCGGGTAACCCTCTCCCTCCAGCGCTCGTCGGAATCGAGCCCGATTTCGCTCACACTGAAAGACGACGGCATTGGCTTCGACCCCGCAAGGCACCCAGCGGGCCGCGGCCTCTCGAACATGAAGAAGCGAGCAGCTTCGATTGGTGCCACACTCGACATCACTAGCGACACGACCGGAACCCGCGTAAACCTGCGGCTGCCTCAATAAGGAGAGCCGCATGTGGCCCGACCGGCGCATCCTTGACCTGTTCGGGATCGAGCATCCGATCCTTCAAGCGCCCATGGCGGGCGCACAACTCTCGGGTCTGGCACTTGCCGCATCCAATGCGGGAGCATTGGGCGCCTTGCCCTGCGCGCTACTCTCGCCCGACCAGATGCGCCGCGAGCTTCAAGCGCTTCGCGCGCATCCGGCCAAGCCCTACAATCTCAACTTCTTCTGCCACACGCCGCCCGGGCACGATGCCGAACGCGAAGCCAGGTGGCTTGCCAGCCTCGCATCCTACCGCGAAGAACTCGGCATCGCCGAACCGCTCGCCCAGGGCGCCCGCGCGCCCTTCGACGATGCCGCTTGCGCACTCGTCGAAGAGTTCAAACCGCCCGTCGTGAGCTTCCACTTCGGTCTACCCGATCCGCGCCTTGTCGAGCGCGTAAAGCGCGCGGGCGCCCGCATCATGTCTTCCGCCACGACGGTCGCGGAAGCACGCTGGCTGCAAGAGCGAGGCGTCGACGCGATCATCGCGCAAGGTGTCGAAGCCGGCGGGCATCGCGGCATGTTCCTCGAGACGACAATCGCCTCTCAAGTCGGCACGTTCGCGCTCCTCCCGCGGATCGTCGACGCCGTGCGCATTCCTGTCGTCGCCGCAGGCGGCATCGGCGACGCCCGCGGCATCGCAGCTGCACTTACGCTCGGCGCAGCAGCCGTGCAGATCGGCACTGCCTACCTGCTCTGCCCCGAGGCCACGATCTCCCAGCTCTATCGGGCAGCCCTCAAGAAGGCCGAAGGCCACGACACCGTGCTGACGAACGTCTTCACCGGCCGCCCTGCGCGCGGGATCCTCAACCGCGCTATCCGCGAGCTCGGACCTATGAGCGCCGACGCGCCGGCCTTCCCGACCGCGGCGAACGCTATGCTGCCGTTGCGCCAGAAGGCGGAAGCCGCAGGCTCGTCCGACTTCACGTCGCTATGGTCCGGCCAAGCACCGCAGTTTGCGCGAGAAATGCCCGCTGCCGAATTGACAGCAAAGCTCGCGCGGGAAACCCTAGCGCTTCTCGTCGCACGCTGACGACGCGCCACCGCCCGAAACGAAGGCATCGATCGCCGCCCACACGCGCTCGCCCTTCGTGTCGCGCAGCAGCATATGAAAGCCGTCCTCGTAGCAGACCACCTGCTTCGTCCCAGGCATCGCGGCAGCAACGTCCTCAATCGGCTTCGACGGCACGACCTGATCGCCCTTCGCATAGAGCACCATCGTCGGCATACGGATCGCAGGCGCCGACTGCCACGCGGCCTCCATCAGATCCGTGAGCCCATAGATGGCGTCGACGCGCGTCGTCTTGATCACGTAAGGATCACGCCCCATGGCGATCAGCATCTGCTCGTTGTCCGAAGGCCGCACGTTGAGCCCGCGCCCGTTCAGCCGGCTGCCCGGCGCGACCTGCATCATCATCCACAAAGCCGAGCGCTTGATCACATCGAGGTTTGACCAGCCCCAGAGCGCCGGCGACTCAAGAATGAGCCCGTCCGCAATCGGCTCGGCGCGGCCCGCGGCCGCCACCATCGCGACCGCCCCGCCCATGCTCTCGCCAAGCAGATAAACCGGCACGCCCGCATGGCGCGCGCGCGCAAGGTCGATGAACGCGCGGGCATCCTCCGCCATCACCTCGTGCCCCGCCCAGCGCCCATTCCCTTCCGTACGTCCGAAGCCCCGCTGATCGTACGCGTAGGTCGTGATGCCCTTTGTTTGCCAATGCTTCGCCGCCGTCTCGATGAACTGGCCGTAGTCGTTCATCCCATGGATGGCCACGATCACCGCGCGAGGGGCCGGCGCTTGCCATTGGCTCATGCCGAGCACATACCCGTCGCCCGCGCGCCAGTGCCCCTGATCGACGAACGCTGGCGCAGCCGCGCCCGGCCCCGGCGGCAACCGCTCGGCCACACAGCCCCCAAGAAGCAAACTCAGTCCGACGACGAACGCCCGCATCATGCGCTTAGAATACGCGAAACCCGCCGCCTGAGGTGTGGCAGAAGCTCCTCTTCGAACCACAGATTCTTGCTGACCCAAGCATTGTTTCGCCACGACGGATGCGGCAGCGGGACGAGTGCAGGACCGTACGATCGCCACGACCTCACCGTGTCGGTAAGCGAAGCCCGGCGCCGCTCGGCCAAATGCCAGGCTTGCGCGTAGAGCCCGACGAGCAACGTCAGCTCGACGTTCTTCAGGCCCGCAAACACTTTCTCCCGCCACGCCGGCGCGCACTCCTTGCGCGGCGGCAAGTCGCCGCCCTTTGCATCGAGCCCCGGAAAACAAAAGCCCATCGGAACGATCGCGATCTTCGTGTCGTCGTAGAACGTTGCCTTGTCGACGCCCATCCAGTCCCGAAGCCGATCTCCCGAAGGATCGGTGAACGGCATGCCGCTCGCATGCACCCGCGTGCCGGGCGCCTGCCCCGCGATCACGATGCGCGCCGATGGTTTCGCCCGCAGCACCGGGCGCGGCTCATGCGGCAGATGCGCCGCACAAATCGTACAGGCGCGAATCTCGCGCAGAAGAGCGGTGAAGCTTTGTGTTGCCATGTCGCCGACAAACGAAGGGCTCGCGCGTGACCCCACGCGCGAGCCCACTATGCCATATCACAGACGACTACTTGATGACGCCACCAAGGTCTTCCCAGCCGCCCCAGGCCGCGCCGTCCCACCAGCGATGCCAGAGCGAGTTTCCGGGACCTTTCACGAAGCAGTCGATCCGGTTCGCCGACCAGCTGGTGCACTCAGGCGCGCTGACCAGGATGCCGCCGAGACTCTCCCAGCCGCCCCAAGCCGCACCGCCCCACCAGCGATGCCACATGGCGCCGTCGGTGCCGCGCACGAAGCAGTCGAGACGGTTCGGACCCCACGCCGTGCAATCGATGTCGCCGCCGAATTTGCCGCCTAGGTTTTCCCATGCCCCCCAGCCGCCGCCAGCCCACCACGTGTGATAAAGACCCTTGTCGAGTCCGCGCACAAAGCAATCGAGACGTCCGGCACCCCACGAAACGCACTCCGGATCACCGGTCAGCACGCCACCGAGGCTCTCCCAGCCGCCCCACGCCGCGCCGTCCCACCAGCGATGCCACATAGCGTTCAGCGGCCCCTTCACGAAGCAGTCTATTCGGTTCGCGCCCCAGGACACGCAGTTCGGCTTGCCCCCAAGCACGCCGCCCAAGCTTTCCCAGCCGCCCCAAGCGGCGCCGTTCCACCACCTGTGCCACATCGCATTGTCGGTGCCGCGAACGAAGCAGTCGATGCGATTGGGTCCCCAGCTCGTGCAGCTGAGGTCGCTCTTGAGCACGCCGCCGAGATTCTCCCAGCCGCTCCACGACGCGCCGTTCCACCATTTGTGCCACATCGCATTATCTAGCCCGCGGCCGAAGCAATCGATCCGGTTCGCCGCCCAACTCGTGCAGCTGACGTCGCTGGTCAACACGCCTCCGAGCGACTCCCATCCGCCCCACGCCACACCATCCCACCAGCGGTGCCACATCGCATTGTCGGTGCCGCGCGCAAAGCAGTCGATTCGGTTCGCCGACCACGACACGCATGTTGGCTTCGCTTCGGCGGTCGAGACCGTGCCCGTCGCGAATTGTAGAGCCACGGCGATCGCCGCCGCCGCGAGATATCTAAGCATACAGCCCTCTCCTGAAGCGCTTTGTCGCCGCGCTCGGTTTTTCGGTCCCAAGATTCGACTTGGTTGAACCGCTCTTAGCACGCACGCCTTCAGGCCCGCGTGCTCGCCATCACATTCGCAGCGGAATTCCCGGCCTTAAGGATCCAAGTCGGCCGCCAACTCGCGCGGGAGGGGAATGGGAAACTCGAGCAGCTGCTGCGCGAGCGCCTTGCCCTGCGGGTCGTTGCGCAAGCTTGCAACCCCGCCGCCGCCAAGCGCGTCGTGGAGTAAGAAGTTCAGTGCATGCGTGCCCGGTAAATCCCAACGCTCGACCTTGCCCTTGCCGCCTTGGAAGAGATGCCCGAACCACTTCGCGACAGCCGCATCGGTCAACGCTGCGCGAATATACGGCGCGTAAGCGCTTTTGCGCGCCATCACGCCGATGTTCGAGTTGTTGCCCTTGTCGCCCGAACGCGCGAAGGCCAGCTTGATCAGCGGCACCGTCGTCGTGGTCGCCCGGACCGTTGCATCGACAACCGGCCGCGCGACCATCTTCGGATCAAACCCGCCCGCCGTGTCGATCGGAACCTCAAAACTGTCGCCGGCCATGTGCACGGTCACGGCAACTTCCGCCTTCGGGATAACGCACGAAAAGTGCCGCACGACCGGCGTCACCTTGGGCCGCAAGCCCGCATAACCCGACGTACCCGGCGCAAACGATGTACCGGACGACGTGAGCTCCCGCATCATAATCTCAAGCGGTTCTTTGCGCGTGTGTTTGGCCGCGAGCTTCAAGATCGCCTCGCGCCCGCCCACATCGCGCTTGTGCGGCCCGTAAGAATCTTCCGCCCCCAGCACCTCGATGGACGTCTCCGTAAACGGCCCCCAGTTCCGCGCGCGCAGCACGCCTTCCATGCGCTTGAGCACGGCCTCGCCCGTACGCCGCGCCTTCCCTGCTGCATCGATGCCGCCGATCGCGACCAGATTGCCGACGCGATAGCCGTCCTCATACGTCGTTGAACATTTGTACGTGGCCGTCGGCGCATAACCCTTCGCGTTCGACACCCGCACGCGGTCCTTGCCCTGCTGCTCGATCTTCACTTGAGAGAAATCGCACACAACATCGGGCAGCATGTAGGCCTGCGGATCGCCGATCTCGTAGAGCATCTGCTCGCCAACCGTACCCACGCTGACGAGCCCGCCGGTATCATCCGGCTTCGTCGCCACGAACGAGCCGTCGGCCGACACCTCGGCGATCGCATAGCCGATATTCTCCCACCCCGGGACTTGCTCCCAATCGGTGAAGATGCCGCCGCAAGCCTGTGCACCGCACTCCACGATGTGCCCGGCGAGACTACCGCCCGAAAGCTTGTCGTAATCCTTCGGACCCCAGCCGAACTCATGGATGCAAGCACCCAGCGTCACCGCCGAGTCCACGCAGCGCCCCGTGATCACAACATCGGCACCCTTGGCCAGCGCCGCCGCAATCGGGAAGCCGCCGAGATAGGCGTTCATGCTGATCGGCTTTTCCGGCAGAGGCGCTCCGGTGAACATCTCCTTCACGCCTTGGGCTTTCCAAGTCTCGAGGCGAGGCAACACGTCGTCGCCCTCGACATAGGCGACTTTGAGCGCGACGCCCTGCTTGGCCAGCAAGGCCTCCAGTGCCGCCGCGCATGCCTTCGGGTTCACGCCACCAGCGTTCGTGACGACCTTGATCTTCTTCGCCGCGACATCGCGCGCGATACCCGCCATCGTGACCGTGACGAAGTCGTGCGCGTAGCCCGCGTTCGGATCCTTCTCCCGCGCCCGCGCCATAATCGACATCGTGATCTCGGCCAGATAGTCGAAGACGAGGTAGTCGATATTGCCCTTCGTCACCAACTGCGGCGCCGAAAAGAAGCTGTCGCCCCAAAAGCCGCTGGCGCAACCGATGCGAATGGTCTTGGTCATGTTCTAGCCCAGCGATTTGAGGAGATTGCGTGCGATTACCAACTGCTGCACCTGACTCGTGCCTTCGTAGATCCGGAAGATCCGCACGTCGCGATAGAACCGTTCGACGCCGTAGTCGCTGACATAGCCCGCGCCGCCGTGGATCTGCACCGCGCGGTCGGCGACGCGGCCGACCATCTCCGACGCATAATACTTGGCGCACGCAGCTTCCATCGTGACGCTCTCGCCCGCGTCGCGCTTGCGCGCGCCGTCGAGCACCATGCAGCGCGCGGCGTAGGCTTCCGTCTTCGAATCCGCGAGCATCGCCTGGATCAGCTGGAACTCCGCGATCTTCTGCCCGAACTGCTCACGCTCCAGCGCGTACTTCGCTGCATCGCGGATCAGCCGCTCGGCCACGCCGACGCAAACCGCCGAGATGTGCAACCGCCCGCGGTCGAGCACCTGCATCGAAATGCGAAACCCCTGCCCCTCCGTGCCGAGCAAACAACTCGCCGGCACGCGGCAATCTTCGAACACCACATCGCAGATATGCGCACCCTGCTGGCCCATCTTGCGCTCGGGCTTGCCGATCGTGATGCCCTTCAGATTCGACGGCACGAAGAACGCGCTGATCCCGCCCGCGCCCTTGTTGCTGGGATCGGTGCGCGCCATCAACGTGAACACCGCTGCCTTGTTCGCGTTCGTGATGTAGCGCTTCGTGCCGTTGATGACGTAGTGATCGCCCTGCCGGATCGCCGTCGTGCGCAGCGACGCGGCGTCCGACCCCGCGCCCGGTTCCGTCAGACAGAAGCTGGCGATCGCCTCCCCGCTCGCAAGCTTCGGCAGCCACTCGCGCTTCTGGTCGTCACGCCCGAACATGACAACGCCTTGGCTACCGATGCCGACATTCGTCCCGATCACCGAGCGAAACACGGGCGACGTCTGCCCCAGCTCGAAGCAAACCAGAACCTCTTCCTCCATGGTGAGCCCAAGACCGCCATACTCGGCCGGGATCGACATCCCGAACAGCCCGAGCTCACGCAAGTCGCGCACGACATCGTCGGGCACTAGATCGTCCCGCGCGACCTTATCCTCCAGCGGCACCAGCCGTTCGCTGACGAAGCGGCGGACGGAAGAGATCAACTGTTCGCGAGTTTCGAGGTCGAGAGCCATCGGATTCCCCTTTTAGCGGGTGCACCTTTCACACGTTTCGCCTCGGATTCAAGGCCTTGGCCGTTCGACCCCACCCGCGCCCTCCTATATGATTGGGGGACCGACCTTAAGGGGGCTTTCTTGAAACCGTTCTTTGCAGCGGCGATGGCTATCGTCGCGCTCTTCGCCAATGTTGTCGCCGCACAAGCGGCCGACGACAAGCCCAAGCCCCCCGCCGCTTCCCTAGAGGAACTGGACAAGCGCCTCGCCGAGACCTTCACGAAGGCCAAAGTACCGGGTGTCTCGGTGACCATCATCGAAGGCGGCCAAATCGTTCTCACAAAGGGCTACGGCTTCGCCGACCTGAAGACGAAGAAGCCGGTCACGCCGGAGACGGTCTTCCGCGCGGGCTCGATCTCCAAGAGCATCACCGGCATCGCCGTCATGATGCTGGTCGAGGAAGGCAAGCTCAGCCTCGACGCGAAGCTCGCCGACCTGATGCCGGAGCTCAAATACGACAACCCCTGGGAAAAGACCGACCCGATCCGCCTCGTCCACCTGCTCGAGCACACGACAGGCTTCGACGACATCACGTTCCACCACTACCTGCTCGAAGGCAAAGACGTACCGCTGTCGGAAGCCGTAAACCTCTACGGCCCCTACAAGAGCCGCTGGAAGCCCGGCACGATGACGTCCTACTGCAACGCAGGTCCGGTCATCGCCGGCCGCATCATCGAGAAGGTCACCGGCAAGCGCTTCCAAGACTTCATCGCCGAACGCATCACCGGCCCGCTCGCGATGGAAAGCGCCTATTGGACCCGCGAACCGCAAATCACCGACCGCATCGCGAAGAGCTACAAGGACACGGAAGGCACCGAAGAACCGTTCGTCGAAATCCTCGCACGGCCCTCGGGCTCGCTCAACGTCACGTCGAAAGACTTGGCAAAGCTCCCGCTGCTGATGATGAACCGCGGCACACTCGACGGCAAAACCTACCTCACGACCGCCTCTGTCGAACGGATCGAAACCCCAGAGACCAATGACGGCGCGCGCGCCGGCCTCAAATACGGCTACGGCCTCGGCAACATGGTCTATGCCGGCAAGAAGAGCATCTTCCACGGCCACGACGGCGGCATCGACGGCTTCGTTTCGAAGTACGAATACGCGCCGGGCCAAGGCGCAGGCTTCGTCGTGATGGCAAACCTCGGCACGCAGGAAGTCTTCAATGCGGGCGAGGAGATCAGAGCCTACCTCGAACGCAATTTCCCGGACATGAAACCGGCCGTCGCCCCGCTCGCGCCCGCGGATCTGGAGCGCCTGACGGGCTTCTACCAGTCGATCACGCCGCGCCAGCAAAAGCTCGCGATCCTGGAAAGCATCTTCGGCTGGCAAACCGCGCGCGCCAAAGACGGCGAGCTCGAGTTCAACGACACGAAGCGCCTCCACGTCGGCAACAACCTGTTCCAGAAGACGGACAAGGCCGTCCCGAACATCGTCTTCGTACCCAAAGGCGACGACATGCTGATGTTCACGGCGACCGGCGCCGATCGCAAAGTCCCGCTGCCGGAAATCGTCGGCAAAGCGGCGATGGCGGGCATCTACGTGCTCGCTGTCGCGCTGTCCGCGCTCTACATGCTGATCTGGATCCCGAGCGCCTTCATGGGCCGCTTGGCCGATCGCGGCGGCCTCACGCTGCGCCTCGTACCCTGGCTCGCCCTTCTCTCGACGGTGGCGGTAACCGGCATCGTCATCGTCGTGCTCTCAGGCGCCGGCCTCGACCAACTCGGCCGACCCAGCACAATCGGCTGGGCGCTCTACGGCGCAACGCTCGCCGCCCCAGCACTCGGTGTCTTGGCACTCCTCCGCACCGCCATGGGCGCCCCCGACGCGAACCTCTTCGCACGCGCCATAGCCTGGCTCAGCAGCGTCGCCACGCTGACCTTCTCCGGCTACCTCTACACCTACGGCTGGATCGGCATGAAGCTTTGGGAGTGAGCGACACTAAAAGTGTCCCTATATTATCGTCATGGCCGGGCTTGACCCGGCCACCCAGAGTCGCTGCCTAATGCTTGGCGGAATGAACTAGCCACCGGCGTCCTAGGACACAGAAACACGCAGGCCCTGGGTGGCCGGGTCAAGCCCGGCCACGACGGCCAATTTGAGAGATTGATGAAATCTCCGAGGCTCATGCTATTCAACGCATGAATGGAGCACCCTATGGCAGCGAATACCGGCGCCCTCGCGGGCGTCAAAATCCTCGACCTCTCCCGCGTTCTTGCCGGCCCCTACGCCACGCAGATCCTCGGCGACCACGGGGCGGAGATCATCAAGGTCGAGCCGCCCTTGGGCGACGAGACGCGCGAATGGGGGCCCCCGTTCAAGACCACGCCGTCAGGCGAGCGCGGGGCCTCGGCCTATTACACGAACATCAACCGCAACAAACGCGGGATCGCCCTCGATCTCAACAAACCCGAAGCGCGCGAGATCGTTTGGAAGCTGCTCGAAGACGCGGACGTGCTCGTCGAGAACTTCAAACTCGGCACAATGGAGCGCTGGGGCATGGGCTACGATGCGCTTTCCGCGCGCTTCCCGAAACTGATCCACGCCCGCGTCACCGGCTTCGGCGAGAGCGGTCCGATGGGCGGCATGCCCGGATACGACGCGGTCGTGCAGACGATCGTAAGCCTGCCGAACTGCAACGGTTCGCCCGCCTCCGGCCCGCTCAAAGTCGGCGTGCCGATCGTCGACATGACGACGGGCTTGAACCTCACGATCGGCATCTTGGCTGCGCTGAACGAACGCCACCGCTCCGGCACAGGCCAGTTCGTCACGGTCTCGCTCTACGACGCAGGCCTCTCGATCCTGCATCCGCACTCCGGCAACTATCTGATGGACGGCCGCCTGCCGAAGCTGCTCGGCAACGCGCACCCGAACATCGCGGCCTACGACCTCTACCCGACCGCAACACGGCCAATCCTGCTCGGCACCAGCAACGACGCGCAGTTCAAGAAGGCGATGCCCTTGCTTGGTCTGCCAGAACTTGCCGCCGACCCGCGCTTCGAGACGAACGCCGATCGCAACGCGAACCGCGCCGTACTGACCGAACTCCTGACGAGAGCCTTCGCGAAGCTCGACGGCGCGAAGGTCGCCTCTGAGCTTCTAAACGCCGGCGTGCCGGCCGGCACGCTGAACACGATCGGTGAAGTGCTGAACGACCCGCAGACTGCCGCCAACGGCATGCTTGTGGAGCGAAACGGCTACAAGGGAATCGCCTCGCCGGTGAAAATGTCCCGCTCCAAATCGTCCACGCGTCACACCCCGCCGGATTTCGGTCAAGACAACCGCGCAGTGTTGCAGGCTGCCGGGTATGATGAGCGCGCGATCGATCGTTTGATCGCTCTGGGGGCGGTTCGGACGAAGCCGCAAGGGGCATGAAACAGTTTTCTGCGTGGCTCGCGCTTGGCTTCGGAACCTTCCTCGCCGTGGCGGAGGTCATCCGCAACGGCGGCGAAGTGCAGTGGTGGCCGTTCTGGGTCGTCGACTATGTCGCCGTCGCGCTGCTGCAATGGGGCGCGATCTCCGTGCTCTGGACCCCGAACGACCGCGGCGTCGGCATACTCACTGCGGGCTGGGGCTTCACCGCCGCGATGTTTTACATGTCCCTGTTCGGCCATATCGACGAGATCGCCAAGACCGGCGTGCCGTTCTCGCTCTCGAACCTCCAGTCGGCAACGGACGAACCCGCACTAACGCTGATCATCGGCACATTGTTCGCAGTAACGCTAGTCGGCCTAGCCACCAGCCTCCTCGCCGACCGCTATCGTACGCACGAAGCGTAACGGGAGAGCGCTCTTCCTGGGACCGCGGACGTCCTCGTCCGCTCTTGCGCGCGGAGCGCGCCCAAAGAAAGTGCGGACGAGGACGTCCGCGCTCCCAGGACCGTTTGGCAACCCCAACCGCCGTGCTCTACGATACGCGCATGATCCTCTCCGCCCTCGACCAATCGCCGATCCGCAAAGGCGGCACCGCAGCCGACGCAGTGCACGAAACGATTGAACTCGCCAAAGCCTGCGACCGCCTGGGCTACGCGCGCTACTGGCTCGCCGAGCACCACAACACGTCGTCTTTCGCGGGCTCCACGCCGGAGGTGTTGATCGCGCGCGTGGCAGCCGAAACGAAGAACATACGCGTGGGCTCCGGCGGCATCATGCTGCCGCACTACTCGCCGCTGAAGGTCGCCGAAAACTTCCGCATGCTGGAGACGCTCTATCCCGGCCGCATCGACCTCGGGATCGGCCGCGCCCCCGGCGCCGACGGCCGCACCAGCGTCGCGCTGCAAGCGGGTCCGCAAGCCTGGGACGTCGGCGTCTTCCCGCAGCAAGCCGCCCTGCTCCGCCACTACCTCGAAGAAGCAGCAGGCCTCGCCCAATGGCCGGAAGGTCACGCCTACCGCAGCGTCCACGCGAGCCCACGCGGCCCCGGCCTGCCCGAAATGTGGATGCTCGCCTCCAGCATGAACGGCGCGATGTACGCAGCCGAACTTGGGCTGCCGCTCGCCTTCGCGCAGTTCATCTCACCCGACGGCAGCGGACCCGAAGCGGCGGAACTCTACCGCAAACACTTCAAACCGCATCGCGACGGCAACAAACCCAAGGTCAGCGTCGCCGTCTTCACCGTCTGCGCCGAAAGCGAAGACGAAGCCGAGCGCCTATGCGCCACGCGAAACCTCTGGGTGATGCAGTTGCTGCGCAATCAAGCAGGCCCCTTCCCGTCGCCGGAAGAAGCGCTCGCCTATCCCTACACCCAAGAAGACCGCGTCCTCATCCGCGGCATCGCCAGCCGCGGCATCACCGGCACGCCAACCCAAGTGAAGCTCGGCCTCGAACGCTTGGCCGCCGACTACGGCGCCGGCGAGGTGATCGCGCTCACGATCACCTACGACTTCCAAGCAAGGCTCAGGTCGTATGAGCTGCTGGCTGAGGCTTTCCGTTCGCCGCGCGCCTAAGCTTCCGCAGGACGCGCCGCTCGACCAGCCGCCGAATACGACGCTGCACCTCCGGCGTGATCGGAAACGACCACAGCAGCAGGATCGCTGGCACATAGAACGCGATCGGCATGGCGCAAAACACGAGCGACAGCGCGTTGAGCGCCTCGGGCGTCTTTTCGGCCACCGTCGAGTCGAACCCGAGATAGCCGACCAGCATCAAGGCGGCCCCGGCGCCAAGTGCATCGCCGCCTTTGATGGCAAGTCCGAAGAACGAGATCATGAGCCCCGCGCGCGGCTCATGCGACTTCAGCGAGTCGAGATCGACGACATCCGCGGCAATCGACTGCCCCAACGTGTAAGGCGCCGAAAACACCGCGCCCAATACGGCAAACAGCATCAGATTCGGCCAATAACCACCACCTTGAACCAGCGGCAGCGTTGCAAACACGCCGACACCGATCATCATCGCAAGCGATAGTGCCTTGTGCTTCGTGATCTTGGCGCCGAGCCAAATCCAAAGCGGCGCAAACACGATCGCCGAGACGATCAACGCCAGCGGGAAGTGGTTCCCCTGCGCCTTCGTCAAACCAACCGCATCGACCATGTAGAACAGGAACAAGACCTCCGCCGCGCGCGAAGCGATACGCACGAACAGCGTCGCCGTGAATAGGCGTAGGAACGGCAAATTGCTCAACGCCGCCCACGCGCCCTTCCAAACCGACACATGCTGCGCCTCGCCATATGGCGGCTCGGGCGTCGACCAGAACATGATCGCAACCCCAAGCGGTGTCAGCAGCACGATCGTCCAGCCCAGCACCTCCATCGCGTGCCAATAGCCACCCGCCGCGCCCGAGGCCGCGCCCGTGCCCACGATGACCGGGATTGCGCCGGCGATCGCCAGACCCACGAGCGTGAATATCTCCCGCACGCCCGTGATGCGCGACCGCTCGTTGTAGTCGCCCGACAGCTCCGCTCCCCAAGCCCCGTAAGGGATCGTGATCATCGTCCAGCCGAGATAGAACACTGCGATCCAGATCAAAAGATGCGTTTCGCCGGCATCCGGCGGCGGCATGAACAGCATGAAGATGCCGAGCGCAAACACCGGCGCGCCGAGCAGCACCCAGGTCCGCCGCCGCCCAAGGCTCCCCGTCGTCCGGTCGCTGGCGTACCCGATGATCGGATCGACGATGAAGTCGGCAAAGCGCGCGACGAGAAGAATGAGCCCGACCGTCGCAACGTCGATCTTCAGGTCTTCGGCGTAAAACTTCGAGACGTAGACCGCAATCGGCAAACCCGCAAAGGCGAGCGGAATCGCCAATTGCCCGAAGCCCAATATCGTAAGCCAAGGAAGCCGCTCCGCTGCAGGGGTCGTCGTTGTCGTCGATCGTTGCAACGTGGCTCTCCTCGACTGATGGCTCAGGCGGACCGGGAAGTAGGTGATTTGATGAAGATGTAAAGGCTCAGGCCCGCGTGCCCACATACGCAAAGAACAGGCACCCAAAACCCACGAGGAGCTTTAGCATATCGAACTGCACCACTGGCAAGACAGCCGGCAGCGAAAAGACAATCGACGCAAAACTAGCCGCCGCAAGCCCGATCAGCGCGTAGTTCCGTATCCGCCGGCTGACCGAGGCCCCCGCCTGGTCCAATACCGCCCGCTCGCTTGACGCAAAGGCAGCCGCGAGACACAGCCCGCCGACGATGGGCATCAATATGTTCACCTGTATGAACAGAACCTGGAGCGGAAGCGAAGCAAGTCCAATCGACCCCAGGCAGGCAAGAACGCCCGCCACCCAAAGCATCCACGACTGCAATCGCGCCATCTGCTTCTTCATGGCAACAAACCAACCACCGCCGCCGTCATACATGTGGACAGGTTTCCCGGAATGATCGACCACAGCGACAGCTGAACGATCTCCTCGCGCCGCGACGGCGCAAGCGCGCTCACGCCCGCGATGACCATCCCGACCGAGCCCAAATTGGCGAACCCGCACATTGCGTAGAGCATGAGCAACTCCGACCGTTCGCCGAGAGCATCCGCAGGCAATGCGGCCATATTAAGGTAGCCGATGAACTCGTTCAGGATCACCTTCGTGCCCATCAGGCTACCGGCCGTCGCGGCATCCGCCCAAGGCACCCCGACGAGCCACACGATCGGCGCGAACAGCCAGCCGACAATCCGTTCGAACGACAGCGGCGCATCGCCGACGACGACATTGCCCAGAATGATGTTGGCGAGCGCCACCAGCGAAATCATCACGACCAGCATGGCGATGATGTTCAAGTACATCTTCATCCCGTCTTCCGCACCAGTCGCCACCGCATCCATCGACGAACGGTAGAGCTTGACCTCACCCAAATCGGCCGGCGTCGTCGCGTCACCGGGGATCATCACCTTCGAAAGCAAGATCGACGCCGGCAACGACAGCAGCGACGCCACAATGATGTGCCCGACTGCGCCGGGGATCACCGGGTTCAACACATTCGCAAACAGCACCAACACCGTGCCCGCGACGTTCGCGAGCCCGCACGTGAACAGCGTGAACAATTCGCTCCGCGTCATCCGCTCTAGATACGGCTTGATAAGCAGCGGCGCCTCGATCATGCCCAGAAAGATGTTCGACGCACAGCCGACGCCAAGCGCACCACCGATCTTCATCGTCCGCTCGAGCGCAAGCGCAAACCCTTTCACGATCAGCGGCAAGATGCGCCAATGCCAAAGCAGCGCCGACAAGGCCGACATCACGAGCACGATCGGCAGAATTGTAAAAGCAATCGTCACCATCGCGCCCGGGTTCTTCACCTCGAACGGCGGCGTGCCCCCGCCCACGTAGCCGAACACGAACGACGACCCTTGCACCGTCGCCTTCTGAATCGCATCGACCACGACATTCAGCGACAACAGCACCTCGCGTACCGGTGCAATCCCGAGCAGCACGGCCGCCAGCAAAATCTGCAACCCGATCCCGACCACCACCGTCTGCCACGGAAACGCCCGCCGGTTCTCCGACAGCGCCCACGCGATGGCGACAAACACAACAAGCCCAAGGGCACTCTGCAGCTGCGGGGGAAAGTCCATCGCGTGTGTCATCCTTGTGCAGCCGAGTCGGCTAAAGTGCGAATCGACGCTGATCGTACATGAGAGACCGAAATGACCGGGAATAACGTCGCCGTCCTGTTGAGTTTCCTCGCTGCGGCGGTGGCGCTAGCCGGGTTCGCAGGCATCGTCACGTCGATCGACCGGCGGACCGCGATGGCGACGGATGAAGTCATTTCCTTCCGCGTGCGAAACCTGGTGCTCGCGGCCGTCCTGTCGGTCGTGCTCGCAATGCAACCGATCCTGCTCGATGCCTTGGAATTGCTCCCAATGAGCCTTTGGCAGTTCGCCTGCATGACATCCGCGATCAGCCAGGGCTGGATTCTCATTCACCAAACCCAAAGCAGATTTCGCATGCAAGCCGCGGGCAGAGACTCCGGCCTTTCGCGCCCGCTCTTCGCCTTCAACACGACGATGGCCGCGGCCGGGTTTCTCGTTACCCTTTTGGGCGCAAGCGGCTCCCTCCCAGGACGGGGCGCCTACTTCGTCGGGCTATTTTATCTGCAATACCTGATGTGCTCGCTATTCTATCGGATAATCGTAGTCGCCGACGAAGCCGCCCGCCGGCGAGCACCTTCAACGACCTAGCAACCGCGCCAGCCGCGCGAAGGCCTACCAACGGCCGCGGGACTCGCGGCCCCAGTTGATTTCAGCTCCAATCCAAGGCAGAAACCACCAACTTCGCAACTGCAGCAATTCAAAAGGAAACACACACATGTCCATTCGTTTCGACGGCAAAGTCGCCATCGTCACCGGTGCTGGCGGCGGCTTGGGCCGCGCGCATGCGCTCGATCTCGCGCGGCGCGGCGCCAAGGTCGTGATCAACGATCTGGGTGGCACCGTCGACGGCTCCGGCGGCTCGTCGGAAGCGGCGAAGAAGGTCGTCGAAGAGATCAAGGCCTTCGGCGGCACGGCGATCGCGAACGGCGCCTCGGTCACCGACGACGCGGGCGTCGCCGGTCTCGTCAAGCAAACACTCGACGCCTTCGGCCGCATCGACATCCTGATCAACAACGCGGGTGTGTTGCGCGACAAGAGCTTCACGAAGATGGAAATCAAGGACTTCGAGTTCGTGCTCGACGTCCACCTCGTGGGTTCGGTGAAAGTCACGAAGGCGTGCTGGGAAACGATGAAGGCGCAACAGTACGGCCGCATCGTCATGACGTCGTCGTCCTCGGGCCTCTACGGCAATTTCGGGCAGACGAATTACGGCGCAGCGAAGCTCGGCCTCGTCGGCTTCATGAACACGCTGAAGCTCGAAGGCCAGAAGGACAACATCCGCGTGAACGCGCTCGCCCCCGTGGCCGGCACGCGCATGACGGAGAACCTGATGCCCCCGCAAGCGCTCGAAGCGCTGAAGCCGGAATTCGTGACGCCGGGCGTGATCTACCTCGTCAGCGAAGACGCCCCGAACGGCGTGATCCTAGCCGCCGGCGGCGGCGCGTTTGCAGTGGCGCAGATCGTTGAATCGAGCGGCGCGTTCTTAGGCCACCAAGGCCTGACCGCCGAAAAGGTCGCCGAAAACTGGAGCAAGATCGCCGACATGACCGGCGCCAAAGCCTACTTCATGGGCGGCGAACAAACCCAAAAATTCTTCGCCCGCATCAGCGGGAACTAGGCAAGAAAAAGGGGCGCTTCCCGCACGGGAAGCGCCCCGACCATTTTTTTGCCGTGCGAGCAGCCTAGTCGAGCGACAAGCCGCCCGCTGCGGTCTCGAACACGCCCTCCGGGCGACGCAACCGCGCACCCGAACGATCGCGCTGAATCAGTGAGCCCTCGCCGAAGTTCCAACGTAGACCAATGCCCCAGGTGTTGGCTTCGCCGCCGATATCCGTGTGGCGATAGCCGGCGAATACGGCAAAGGGCGACGCGTCGAACTGATACTCCGCACCGAGATCGATGTAGTGACCGTCTTGGTCGCCGAAGGTGGAGTCGACGGTGAGCCACGCAGCCCCGGCTTGGATGCTGAAATTGTCGGTCACGAAGTACCGGATATCGCCGGCAACGCTCCACATGGAAGGATCGACGCCCGGCGTATCAAGATCGCTATAAGCCACCGTCAGCCCAAGGGTTGCGCGGTCGAGGTAGTACTGCCCCTCGCCGGCCAGCGTCCACTCATCGATGCTGACGCCCGCAACTTCCATGTTCGCGTAGCCCACGTAACCACCAAGCAGCCAATTGGCTTCACGCGCGAACAAATGTCCGCCGATGCGAAACACGTCGACATCGCCGTCGAGGTTCGAGTACCCGCCATCGAGCAGCACGTTCGTCCCGGCCAAGTACCGGCCATTGATCGACCAGCTATCGGCGCCGTCGAGGTCGACGTAGTTGCCGCTCACATAGCCTTCGGCAGACGCAGCGCCCGCCAATGCCAATGCGGCCACGCCGCACAAAAATGCACGTTTCATGGAGATTGCCCCCTTGTTGTCGCGGCATCGCAACCGCGAGTGTTTCCCAGCGATGCGCGTGCGATAGCATGCAAGCCGAACCATCGCTGATAACAATTGTGCGCCTTCCAAACATTTAACGGAATTCGCCTAGTTGGGGCACGACACCGGTACCGCACCTCATTTAGGCTCACGACCTGCATTGCGTCCCCGTTCGCACCGGCGAATATTCATCGATCGGCTCGCCCCACAGGAGAAGACCAATCCCCAACCCAAGTTTTCAAACGATCTTGATCCGCGCCGTCGGCGGCGCGCTCGGCATCGCGATCATGACGACGCTCGCGCATGCCTCGGGTCAGCCGCTGATGATGGTGCCGTTCGCCACCTCGATCGTGCTGGTCATGGGCTCGCCCGAAGCGCCGCCGGCGCGCCCGCGTGCCGTCGTCGGCGGTCACCTACTCTCGGCGCTCGCGGGCATCCTGTGCGTGACTGTCTTTGGTGACGCGTTTTGGGCGCCGGCCATCGGCGTCGGCCTTGCGATCGCGCTGATGCATGCGGCCAAGGCGTTCCACCCACCCGCAGGCATCAGCCCGCTGATCATCACGAGCCAGCATGCGACACCGCTGTTTCTATTGTCGCCCGTGCTCTCAGGCGCGCTGATCCTGGTCGCGTTCGCCTTCGTGTACCATCGCCTCTCGGGCGAGACCTGGCCGGAGCGTTGGACCTAGTCTAACGGTATCGACAGCCGCAGCCGAACCTCATTTGTCTCAAGCCTAACGTCGCCCTGCGCCAAGCCGCCGAAGTTCACGTCCGCATCGCCATAGTCGCTGTGGCGATACTCGACACCCAGGCGCAAACCGCCTTCGCCCTGCCACTCCGCACCGCCGCCGACCGTCCAGCCGGCCAGCGCCTTGCTATCGCTCGACCCGCCGTTGACATCCGACTCGGCTTGAATGAACCCGAGCGCGAGCCCGGCCGTCCCATAGAATTGAATCTGACCGACCGCGATACCAGCGCGAGCACGCAATGACGAGAGCAGGTGAACGTCGAGCGAACACGTAAATGTCGCCGCGTCACACTGACCGTTGTCGGAGAAATCGGCACCGAAAATGTCCAGCTCGGCGCCAAGCACGAGCCCGTCGACCTCTTGCTCATAACCGGCAAAGCCGCCCACGGTCAGTCCTTCCGGCGAAATCTCGGGATCGGTAGGCCCGACATCCCAGGCGCGGTTCGCATCGACGTACCCGGCGAACGCCCCGATGTAAGGGCCGGACCACTGCGGATCGGCCGCACCGGCGGTTGTCAGGCTTGGCAGAAGCAAGGAGGAGGCGAGAGCCACGCGTTTCAGGGACATGAAAATACCTTGAACTGACTATGTCCCCGCCGAAACGCGACAATGGTCGGTCGAATCTGAACGGAAGATGACGAACAGAGGCCTCGCCGCCGAATGACAAATAATTCAGCGAAAGCGGACGCTACCCGCGAGGCGGCTCCGAGATCATAGCCTTGTCCGGCCCGCCGCGCTTCTTGAGCTCCTCTGCGCACAAGCGCTCGACCTCGGGCATAAGCTCCTTGTAAGGCGACGGGTTCGCCATCACAAACCAGCGTAGGGCAAGTGCGAACCTCAGCAAACCCGGCGCCATCACGCGCCGCTTACGCTGCACAACGCCATCAGCAATCGCGCGCACCGCAATGTCGACCGGCGCAATCGCTCGAAGCGGCCCCGGCAGATGCTCGCGCACATAGGTGAACCCGGGATGCTCGCCACCCTGCTTCACCAGATCCGTCGCCAGCCAGCCGAAATACGCGACACCCACGTCGACACCTTTGTGCACGACCTCGGAGCGAAACGTATTCAGCAAGTTCTCCGTCGCGCCCTTGCTCGCACCATACGCCGCCATACCCGGCGGCGCTCCCGCCGCGGCGATCGATGCGACGCCCAAAAAATATCCCTTCGTCTCGATGAGGTGCGGCAGCGAGGCTTGAATGGCGTTGAAGTATCCCTCGACGTTCACGGCCATAACCCGCCGGAAGTGCGTAGGCGACATCGTCGAAAGCAGGTCGAAGTTCGAAATGCCGGCGTTCGAAACGACGGCATCGATCCGCCCGAATTTTTCGCGGACGCCCTCGAACGCGCTGCCGACCGCAATCCGGTCCGTCATATCGGCTTCGAAAGCGATTGCATTCGCACCGATCGCCTTGGCGTTTTGCCGAAGCAGATCACCTTCGAGGCCAACGAGCCCAACCGCATAGCCGCGTTTGGCGAGCTCACGGGCGACGCCGGCGCCGATCCCGCGTGCGGCGCCCGTGACGACGGCGACCTTGGCAACATTGGACATCAGGCAAGCTCCGCTCAGTGAGTCCTTCGACCCACACTATACGCAAGAGCCGCATGCTTGGTTGTCGGCCTAAAGCCCCAACACCAACTTCGCCATGATGTTTCGCTGGATCTCGTTCGACCCGGCGTAGATAGCAGCCTTGCGCAGGTTGAAGTAGTACGGCGCCGCGGTCACGGCGTAGTCGGGCTGCGGCCAAGGCTCGTTCGCACGTGCCCAGGGGTTCGCCACAAACGGCATCGCCGAGTACTGCACCGCCTCAACCGCAAGCTCAGTAATCGCCTGCTGCAATTCGGTGCCGCGCGTCTTGAACAGCGAGGACTCTGCGCCCGGTCTGCCGCCGGTCGCGAGCTTCGAGAATACGCGAAGCTCCGTGTACTCCATCGCGTGCAGCTGGATTTCGACTTCTTCGATCTTGCGGCGGAAATCCGCGTCGTCGATCAGCCTTTTCCCGTCCATCCCTTCGGCCGCTGCGATCGTACGGACTTTCTTCAGTGAACGTTTCAGCCCCGGCGCATAAGCGTTGCCGCGTTCGAACTCGAGCAGATACTTGGCGTAAGTCCAACCTTCGTCCTGCTTGCCGATGAGGTTTTCCTTGGGCACGCGCACGTCGTCGAAGAAGACCTGATTGACCTCCTGCAGACCCTCTGTCGGCCCGTCGAGCGTCACGATCGGCTTCACCGTGATGCCCGGCGTCTTCATGTCGATCAGGATGAACGAGATGCCCTCCTGCGGCTTTCCTCCCGGCGTCGTGCGCACGAGACAGAATATCCAGTCGGCCCATTGCGCATGGGTCGTCCAAATCTTGGAACCGTTGCAGATGTAGTGATCGCCCTTGTCCTCGGCACGCATCTGCAAGCTGGCGAGGTCGGACCCCGATCCGGGCTCCGAGTAGCCCTGACACCACCAAATGTCGGACGACAATATCGGCGGAAGATGCTGCTTCTTCTGCTTGTCGTTGCCGAACGCCATGATCACCGGCGCGACCATCTTCAAGCCCATCGGACTCACGATCGGCGTTCCCGCGGCCGACATCTCAAGGTCGAAGATATACTTCTGGTTCGCGGTGAAGCCCGCGCCGCCATATTCCTTGGGCCAGTTCACGGCAGCCCAGCCGCGCTCGTACAGCGCCTTCTGCCACTTCACCTGGCCTTCCTTGTCAAGATAGCCGTTCTTCGAGAACGCCATCTTGCGGCGAAGGTCTTCGTCGTACTTCTCGGCGATGAAGGCGCGCACTTCGTCGCGAAACTTCAAATCTTCCTTGCTGAACGCGAGTTCCATAGAGCGTCTACCTCAGAGCTTATCGAGCAATTCGATCGCAGGCCGGCCGTCCAGCACCGCGCCGAGCTTCGGACCGGCCGCTGCCATATGCGGCGTCGTGCGGTGCGCGGCCAAATCGGCTTCGGACTTGTACTGCTCCATCACGATGTAGGTCGACGCGTTGGCCTTCGACTTGAAAAGCTCATACTGCAGCGCGCCAGGTTCGTTCTTCTTCACCACAGCCTGCAGCTCCAGAAACACGGCTTCGAACTCCTGCTCCTTGCCGGGTTTGATCTTCAACGTGGCGACGATGCCGATGGTCATGGTGCTCTCCGATGTGAATGACGATTTGCCCAAGATTAGACTAGAGCGCGCGTCGAAGCACAAGCGTGCGACGCATGCGCTTGGCTTCGGGATCGACCTCGCGCATTGCCTCGAACGTAAAGCCTTCCGTAGCGTAGAGGTGGCGCGCCTTCGCGTTCGGCTCCACAACGCCGAGCCGAAGCACCCGCGCGCCCATCTCTCGCGCCCAAACATAGAGCCCACGCAAGCAGCGACGTCCCGCACCGCCACCGCGTACGGCCTTCGACAAAAAGAGGAACCCCAAATACATGACCTGCGGCTCAGGGTAGCCGCGCACCAAGTCGATCACGCCTTCAACGCGGCCACCCCGTTCGAGCGCGTAACTGAACTTGTCGTCGTAGCTCAGGCCCGGCGGCAGGGCAGTGCGCACCTCCTCGACCGTAAAGGCACGGCCATTGATCTCGAAGAAATACTCGGGATCCTGGTCGAACAACGCCTGAAGCGGCACGACATCGCGGTCCTCGAGCGGGCGAACGGCAAATCCCTCGATGACGGGCGGCTGCGTCATCGCCCCTTGTAGTTCCCCGGGCGCTTCTCGAAGAACGCGTTCACCGCTTCCGCATGGTCTTCCGTGTGATGGGCCAACGCCTGCATCGCGGCGGAAAGTTCCATGATGTTGTCGAAGCTCGTCGCCTGCCCCTCACGAAGCAGCCGCTTCGTCATACGCAAAACGTCGGGCGGCTGGGCTGCCATGCGCTGCGCCAGCTTCATGGCCTCATCCATGAGCGACGCCGCAGGCACCACCTGGGACACCAAGCCCCACGACAACGCCGTCTGCGCATCGACCGTCTCGCCCGTGTAGAGCAGCTCGCTCGCCCGCGCCATGCCGATCACGCGCGGCAAAAGCCACGCCCCGCCGTCGCCCGGAATGAGCCCGATCTTCAAAAAAGTTGCACCGAAGATGGCCGTATCGCTGGCGATACGCGTGTCGGCCAGACAAGCGACATCGTTGCCGAGCCCGATTGCGGGCCCGTTCACCGCTGCAATCACCGGCACTTCGATGCCCCAGACGCTGCGCACGATCTTGTGGATGCCGTTGCGATAGCGTTCGCGGATAGTCACGCCGGGCCCGGCGAACGCCCCGCCTTTGTCGCGCATCGCCTTCACGTCGCCGCCGGCCGAGAATGCCTTGCCCGCCCCCGTCAGGATCACCGCGCGCACGCCGCGATCGGCGTTGATGCGCGCCGCAGCCGCCGCAAACGCCTCGCCGTCCCCCTCATGACCCAGAGGGTTGCGCGACTCCGCCCGGTTGATCGTCAGCGTGACGACCGGACCATTCGTTTCAAACAGTAACACTTCGCTCATGAACCGTATCCGTTCGATGGGGACGTTAGGACGAACGTAACCATGCATGCACGCAACGCAAGCGCCAACCCCATCGAGAACCCGCCCGGCCCCAGCCTTCATTAACGGCTGACATGCGAGGATTGCCCAATTCGCATTTGGGGAAACGACGTGCTGGGGAAGGCCGCGGCAGATGCTGGCGACAACGCGTTCGCGCAATCGCGCGCGCTTTCGCCTGCGCGTCAGGCAAAGCTGCAGCAAGACCAGCTCAAGCTCGTCCTCAGCAATCTAGGGCCGACGGCGTTCGCGATGCCGCTCTTCGGCTCGATCATGAGCCTGATGCTCTCAGCTTGGGTGCCCGGTTGGCAGTTGGTAGCCTGGGTCATCACCCTGGCCGTAACGTCCGTCATTCAATTCGGCGTCTACTCGTTCTTCAGCAGCGCTGAGAAGCGCCTCGCCGACCTGCCACGCTGGACGGTTGCCGCTGCCGCCGTCGGCGCATTGTCGGCGATCTCCTGGACGGCACCCGCCCTGTTCTTCTGGCACTATTGCCCGATGACCGGGCATCTGCTGATTGCGCTCGTCTACGCCTGCAGCTTGGCGGCCTGCGCAGCCCTTCAGTCGTCCAGCCCGCCGATGCTGGTCTCGACGCTTGTCCCCTACACGATGGCTCTCGTTCTGCCGCCGTTGTTCGAGGGCACGTCGTTCTATATCGGCCTAGCCGCACTCGGCGTCGGTCTTTGCCTGTTCATGTGCCATCTCGCACGGCAGGTGTACCTGACGTCTTGCGACATGTTCTCGCTGCGGGAGGACAAGAACGAACTGATCGAGCAGCTGACCGCCGCCAAAATCGAGTCCGACAAGGCGCGCCAGCGCGCCGAAGCCGCAAGCCAAGCGAAGTCGGAATTTCTGGCCAACATGAGCCACGAACTGCGCACGCCCTTGAACGCGATCCTCGGCTTTTCCGAGGTAATGAAGGACGAAGCCTTCGGCAACCTCGGCTCGCGCCAGTATGTGGACTATGCAGGCCACATCCACGACAGCGGCCAGCACCTGCTCGGGCTGATCAATGACGTGCTCGACCTATCCCGGATCGAAGCGGGCCGCTTCGCCATTCGCTCCGAAGAGATCGACCTGCGCGTGGCGATCGGCAACGCGCAGGCGATGTTCGAGCTGCCGGTGCGCCAAGCCGGCGTCAACCTCAAGGCCGACTTGGATCCGAACCTGCCGCTCCTGCTCGCCGACGATCGCGGCTTGCGCCAGGTACTGTTGAACCTGATTTCGAATGCGGTGAAGTTCACGCCCGCCGGGGGCACCGTCACGATCTTTGCGCGCCGCGCGGCCGGCGGCGGCATGGAGCTGGGCGTGACCGACACGGGCGCCGGCATCGATCCCGTCGACGTCGCAACCGTATTTGAGGCCTTCGGCCAAGGCCGCCACGACATCACCGCACGCGACAAAGGCACAGGCCTCGGCCTGCCCATCGTCCGCGGCCTCGTCGAAGCCCACGGCGGCAAAGTCCGGCTCGAGAGCGTGCTCGGCAAAGGCACGACCGTAGTCTGCACGTTCCCCCGCGAACGCCTAAGCGCCCCGCAGCCGGTGCCGATCAGACTTGCGACGGTCCTGTAGAGCTAATCCAACGACGCGTACCGCTTTAGGTGGTGATCGACGTTGCCGAACATCGTGTCGATCATCGTCAGCCGCTTGAAGAAGTGGCCGACGTTGAGTTCGTCAGTCATGCCCATGCCGCCGTGCAGCTGCACCGCGTTCTGGCCGATGAAGCGGCCGGCTTTGCCGATTTGCACCTTCGCGGCCGAGGCCGCCTTCTTACGTTCGGTTTCGCTCTCGCCAAGCTTCAGCGTCACCATGAACGTAATCGACACCGACTGCTCGTAGTTCATGAACATGTCGACCATGCGGTGCTGCAGCACTTGGAACTTGCCGATCGGCACGCCGAATTGCTTGCGCGTCTTGCAGTATTCGACCGTCGTGTCGTTCAGCACTTTCATCGCGCCGATCGCTTCGGCGGAGAGCGCTGCGATCCCCTCGTCGACCACGCGCTCAACCAGCGGCAGCCCGGCGCCCTCAGGCCCGATCAATGCGTCCGCGCCAAGCGCCACGTTCTCGAACGTCACTTCCGACGCGCGCAGACCGTCCACCGTCGGATAGTCGCGGCACGACACGCCCTTGGCCTTCTTGTCGACGACGAAGACGGACACGCCCTTCTCGTCGCGCTGCCCGCCGCCGGTCCGCGCGGTCACGATCAGGCTGTCCGCCCACGGCGCGCCGATCACGACCGCCTTGTGGCCGTTCAGCGTATAGCCCGCACCCGACTTCTTCGCGGTCACCGCGAGATCGGCGAGGTTATAGCGCCCTTGCGGCTCGGCGAACGCAAACGCGAACACGCGCTTACCTTCGACGATCTCGCCGATGTACTGCTCCTTCTGCGCCTTCGATCCGCCATGGGTGAGGAACCCGCCTGCGAGCACCACTGTACCGAGATACGGCTCGATCACGAGACCGCGGCCGAATTCTTCCATAATAATCATGGTCTCGACCGGACCGCCGCCTAAGCCCCCGAAGTCTTCTGCGAACGGTGCGCCCAAGAGGCCAAGCTCCGCGAACTGCTTCCAGTTCTCGCGCTTCCAGCCGGTTTCGCTCTTCGCGATCGCACGGCGCTTCTCGAAGTCGTAGTCGTTCTGCACGAATTTTTGAACGCTATTGCGAAGCAGCGTCTGTTCTTCGGTAAAGGAGAAATCCATCTGGGGCGCTTCCGTATGTCTGTGTTGCGGGTGTGCTTAGCGAATTGGGCGCGGGGGCGCAATCAGAGCCCCAGCACCATCTTCGCAATGATGTTGCGCTGAATTTCGCTGGAGCCGCCGTAGATCGTCGTGCGCCGCGTCAGGAAATAGTTCTGCGAAGCGCCATGCGAATAGTCAGGCCCCGGCACATATTCGTTCGTCATCTTATCGTGCGCGAACGGCTGGTAGGGGTTGCCGTAATAGGCGATCGCCTCGAGCGTCAACTCCGTCAGCCGCTGCTGAATGTCGGTACCCTTGATCTTCAGGATCGAGGCCTCCGGCCCATGCCCGCCCTTCGACTCCCGCGCCAACGTGCGCAACTCCGTGAACTCGAGCGACAACAGGTCGATCTCAAGCTCCGAGACGTGCCGTGCGAACATGGGGTCGTCGATCAGCTTCTTGCCCCCGCCGTCCTGCTCGGCACCCGCGAGCTGCTTCAGCCGCTCGACGCCGCGCTTCGACCGCGCAACGCCCGCGATCCCCGCGCGCTCGTGGCCAAGCAGAAACTTCGCGTAGGTCCAGCCCTCATTCTCCTTGCCGATCAAGTTCTTGACCGGAACCTTCACGTTGTCGAGGAAGACTTCGTTCACTTCGTGCGCGCCGTCCATCGTTATGATCGGACGCACGGTCACGCCCGGCGTCTTCATGTCGATGAGCAGGAACGAGATGCCTTCCTGTTGCTTCGCCTTAGGGTCCGTGCGGACAAGGCAGAAAATCCAATCGGCGTACTGCGCCAGCGTCGTCCACGTCTTCTGACCGTTGACGATATAGTGGTCGCCATCCTTGACCGCCGTCGTCTTCAGCGAGGCCAAGTCCGAGCCCGAGCCTGGCTCGGAATAGCCCTGGCACCACCACGTCTCGCCGGAGAGAATTTTGGGTAAGTGCTGCTTCTTCTGCTCCTCATTGCCAAACGTGTAGATGACGGGTCCGACCATCGCGAGCCCGAACGGCAATGTTGCGGGCGTGTCGGCCGCCGCGCATTCTTCCGAGAAGATGTACTTCTGCGTCGAGGTCCACCCCGTGCCGCCGTATTCCTTCGGCCACGACGGCGCGACCCAACCTTTCTTGTAGAGCGCCTGGTGCCAAGCCAAGAAGTCGGCTTTGCCCTCGTAAGCGCGGCGCGACTTGCCTTTGAGCTTACCGGGGGTCGACTCGGCGATGAACGCGCGCACTTCCTTGCGAAAGGCTTCGTCGGCGGGTGTGAAATCGAGGTTCATGGCGTCAATTCCTGAGGAAGGGTCCGCCATGATGATAGCGGCCCAAATCCCTAGTTTCCAAGCAGCTTGTGAGCGCACCCACACCCGCGCTAACTGGGGACCATGACCGCCATCGAAAGCCCCTGCATTAAGGTCTGTGCCATTGACGCTACGACAGGTTGGTGCCTGGGTTGCGGCCGCTCGATGGCTGAGATCGGCAGCTGGAGTTCGCTAGCGCCGGACCGCCGCCGCAGCATCATGAACGAACTCGACGACCGCAAGACAAAGATCGCCGACCGCGACGCCCGCTCGAAGCTCTACAGGCTCCCCGGATCATGACCGCCCGCGTCATCGCCGTCGCCGTCAGCCCGACGCACACGATGTCAAAACCCACAAGCGACCGCATCCGCTTGCTCGAAGGCTTAGGCGTCGAAGGCGATGCTCACATGGGCGCAACGGTAAAGCACCGCTCGCGCGTGCGCGTCGATCCGACCGCACCGAACTTGCGCCAAGTGCATCTGATCCACGCCGAACTCCTCGACGAACTGCACACAAACGGCTTCAACATCGCCCCCGGCCAAATGGGCGAGAACATCACCACGCGCGAGATCGATCTCCTCGCCCTGCCTCGAGGAACGCGGCTGCACCTGGGCGAAGCAGTTATCGAAATCACGGGCCTGCGCAACCCGTGCACCCAACTCGACGGCATCCAACCCGGGCTGATGGAAGCCGTTCTCGAGCGCACACCCAGCGGCCTGATCCGAAAGGCAGGCGTGATGGCCATCGTTGTGAAAGGGGGCGCTGTCGGCGTGAACGATCACGTTGGCACAGAACTTCCAATTGCGCCGCACGAAGCGCTGAAGCCGGTCTAGTAGAGCGGCATGATCCAATTCTCCACCAACGCCGCTTACCATCTCGCCTTCGACGCACTCGCCTGGGGCACGGGAATGGCCGTCGGCGTCGCCCTCTACCGTTGGCGTCTGAAAGAAGTCACCGCGGACGTCGCGCGCGTCGCGGACGGCGGCTACTTCGCCTGCCTCGCCATTGGTGCCATCATCGGCGCATACGTGTCAGGCACGTTCACGTTCTGGGGCCAAGCCGTCTTCGCGCTTGCACACTCCGTCGTTGGGGCACTCATCGGTGCGATCGTCGGCGTCGAATTTTACAAACTTGCGCGCGGCATCCATATGTCCACCGGCATCGTCTTCACTGGCCCGTTCGCTGCGGGCGTTGCGGTCGGCCGCTGGGGCTGCCTTTTCGCAGGGCTCCCCGATCAGACATTCGGGATCCCTACAAACCTCCCCTGGGCCGTGATCCTCGGTGACGGCATCGGCCGCCATCCGGTGCAAGTCTATGAGTCCCTCTCAATGGCACTCTTCCTTGCCGCCTTCGTGTGGGGCCTGAGAAGCCGCCAGCCTTGGGCCATGCACCACGGCTTCTATTGGCTCGCGATCACCTACGGCGCCCAGCGTTTCCTCTGGGAGTTCCTAAAGCCCTACCCCACCCTTCTGGGCCCACTGAACCATTTCCACCTGATGTGTTTAGGCCTCGTGATCTACGGCATCTTCATGATCCGCCGATCAAAGCGGACCGCCTTGCGGAAGGAACGCTAGGCCTGGAGCGCTCCCGCCTCGGGCGGCCGTCTAAACCGTTGAAGGCCATGGCACTTGCATTTGTTCCTTGTTTGTTCTATATATTGGGGACTTATGGCGTACTAAGCAGGCGCGCACGCGCCTCGCCCCACAAAGCCACGGACATGTGCTCAAAGGTAACCAGGCTCCAAGCGGCACCGCGTTGCCATGCCCGCTCGAAGCGAACGCAGCTGCCGTGCCGGGCCCCGGCGGTTCGGGGCTATCGCGTTTGCCGCTTTCACGGCGCGCGCGGCGGAGCTCGCCGGGGCAATCGCAATGCATGGAAGCACGGCACCCGGGGCAGCGCTTGGTTGCGCGAAGCGGACGCCTTGCGGGGGCTCGTCCGCGAAGCGCGCCGCCTCGTTTCGGCGGTTGACGTCAGGGTACATGGGGTTGTTCGCCCAAATCGGGCCGGGGTATCCCCTCCCCCCAGCCGAGAAGGCGCTTTTCCTGGGACCGCGGACGTCCTCGTCCGCTCTTCGCAGCCTTCCAACATCACCGCGCGCGGAAATGTTGGTAAGGGCGGACGAGGACGTCCGCGGTCCCAGGGAATGCGATTCCCGTGATAGGTTGTGCCCATGAACAAGCCCATCAACCCCGCCGCCACCACCGCGCACCCGATCCGCAAGTCCGCGCCGTATCTCTTCCACGCACAGACGACGAGCTTGTGCGAGACCTGCTTGAAGCTGGTACCGGCGAAAATCCTGATCGAAGGCGACGACGTCTTCTACCAAAAGCGCTGCACCGAACACGGCGTGCAGAAGACGCTGATCTCGAGCGACGCGACCTATTGGAAGAGCTGCAAGGACTACCTGAAACCCGGCGACCGCCCGCTCGCACGGCAAACCCACACAGAGCGCGGCTGCCCGTATGACTGCGGCCTCTGCCCCGATCACGAGCAGCACTCCTGCCTCGCGATCCTGGAGGTGAACGAAGCCTGCAACCTCTCCTGCCCCGTTTGCTTTGCCGATTCATCGGTAAAGCGCACCGGCCACCGCGATCTCGCCACGATTGAGGCGATGATGGACACGCTGGTGACGAGCGAAGGCGAGCCCGACCTCGTCCAGATCTCCGGCGGCGAGCCCACGATCCATCCGCAATTCTTCGAAATCCTCGACGCCGCCAAGCGCCGCCCGATCCGCCATCTGATGATCAACACGAACGGCATCCGCATCGCGCGCGAGCCTGAGTTCGCGGCGCGTCTCGCCACCTACATGCCACGCTTCGAAGTCTACCTGCAGTTCGACTCGCTGAAGCGCGATGCGTTGATGAACCTGCGCGGCGCCGACCTGCGCAGCGTGCGCCAACAAGCCCTCGAAGCGCTGGAGAAGCACAACATCTCGACCACGCTCGTCGTCACCGTAAAGAAAGGCGTCAACGACGAAGAGGTGCCCGACATCGTCCGCCACGCGCTGGAATGGCGCTGTGTGCGCGGCGTGACGCTGCAGCCGGTGCAGGACGCCGGCCGCAACGACAACTTCGACCCGCGCAAGAACCGCGTGCTGCTCTCCGACGTCCGCCGCGAGGTCGCGAAGGCAGGCGTCTTCGCACTCGAAGACATGATCCCGCTCCCCTGCAACCCCGACGCCATCTCGATCGGCTACGGCCTGCGCAACGGCAGAGAAGTCGCGCCCATCACGTCACTAATCCCGCGCGACGTCTTGGTCGAAGCCGCACCGAACACGGTGACCTTCGAAAGCTTCCCCGAACTGCGCAAACGCATGTTCGACCTGCTCTCGCTCTCCACCGCCGCCGCCGACACATCGGAAAAGCTAGCAGCAGTCCTCTGCTGCCTGCCCGAAGCCGCGGTCCCGCAAGAGATCGCCTACGAACACACCTTCCGCGTGGTCATCGTGCAGTTCATGGACCGCTACAACTTCGACCTCGGCGGCGTAAAGCGCTCCTGCGTCCACTTCGTCGAGCCCGACGGCAAAATCTACCCCTTCGACACGTTCAATACATTTTACCGGGACAGAGCAGCAGGCCACTCGACAAAGGAAACAACGTGAGTTGGGAGCCGACCGAGCGCCCGCAGCGCACGAAGCCCGATCCGCGCTGGGCAGGCGTCGGGCTCATCGCGCTTGGACTATTTGCGAGCTTGCTGGGTGGCCTATGTGCTTCAACATTTGGCGAGCTTTCGTGGTTTGATCAGTTCCTGGGGGCCCTTCGGATGTTTGGCCTCCTCATCTTGGTCGGTATCTTCCTCATCTTTCGCAAGTGGGATTGATGAGCGACGATCTCACCCGCCTCATCGGCCTGATCCTCATCGTCGTCGGCACGCTCTGGCTCGTCCTCACGGGCTTGTGCAGCGGCGCGTTTCTTATCGGATTCTTAGGCGAAGGAAACTTGAGCGACATTGGCGCCGTTTTTTGGATCGGCATCCCCTCCGCCCTCATCGGTGGCATCGCCTACGCGATTGGCCGCTGGCTCCGACCGAAATGACCGACCCAACCGAACCGCCCAGCATCAAACGGATCATCGGCCTCGTCCTTATCGTCGGCGGCCTGCTGTGGATCGCGCTCTCGGGCTTGTGCAGCGCAGCGTTCTTCGTCACGCTGTTCACCGAGGGCGGCGATTTGCGCGAAGCACTCAGCATCGTGCCGATGATCGTCCTAGTCGGCGGCTTTTCAGCGGGCCTCGGACTTGTTGTCTACGTCGTCGGACGGGCATTGCGGCCACAGGCATGAGCGAGCAACAACCGGACACCGCCGCACGTTTCATCGGACTGCTGTTGATCGGCGTTTCCGTCCTCTGGATGGCGTTCTGCGGTCTATGCGCATTCGGCGTGCTGGCGACGGTCTTCACTGAATCCCCGTCGACCGGCGAGACATTGCCCGGGATCCTCACAGTCGTCTTGATTGCGGGCCTAGGCATTGCGGGAGGCTACGCCGTCTTCATCGCCGGCCGCAGCCTCTGGAGATCGAAATGAACGACACCCCCAAGACACCCGATCCGATGCGCCACCTCGCAGCCGTCGCGCTGGTCGTCGCGGGCGTTCTGATCCTTGTCGGGCTGCTCGGTTTCCTCTGGGTTGCCATCGCCTTCCGCCAATCGTTCACGGCGTCGATGCCGCCGCTCGAAGACATGACGACCGGGTTGATCGTTCTGTCACCGGTGGTGATCTTCGCACTGCTTCTGATCGGTTACGGCCGCAAACTGCTCCGCAAAGAGTAAGCGCGGACGCCGGCCACGATGGGGTCACGGCGCAGACCAACGGTCACCGCGTTCAGGCGCTCACCCCTCGGTATCGGGAGCACGCACCTATCTTCGTCACGGCCGCCTTTCCCAGCCGTCACCCAGTTCCAGCCGTCCCTGCGCCAGTCGAATCGGTAAAACAAGGCAAAACAAGACCTTAGCGCTTGCCTTCACGTCGTAAACGGCCACCCAAATCGCGTTGTGGTTATCGGCCTTCCCTGTCACAACCCCTAGGGTGAAGCCTTCCGGTTACAGGCGTCCGGATTCGCGCGCCGCGTTTGCCATTTGGTAGCCTTTACGTTGCGCCGAGCGGACGGATTCGGTCAAATCCGCGGCAGAGTTAGAGCTAACCAAAAGCCGCCAAGGTAGTGGGTAAGGAGTCTCGGATGACGACCGCGCAAGCGCGTGCCGTTCCCTTTGTTTTTGCGAACCTTCGCAATGCCTTGATGGCCACCGCCGCAGTGGGCTCGTTGATCGCGCTGGCACCGGCCGCAAACGCGGCTTGCGTCGGCGATGGCACCCCCAACACGTGTACGCTGGTCATTGGCGCAGCAGGGGCGAACCAGGAAGATATTACCGGCGCCGGAACAGTCGATGCCGGCGGCGACGCTGACACTTTGGCGTTCAGTGGCGTGGGCATGGTGCTGAACGCCAACACCATCGGCACTGGCGATACATTCACGGCGCCGCTGCGCTTCCTCGATTTTGAATTGGCCAACGTCACGGCGGGCAGCGACCTCACCCTCACAGGGGCAGCCGCAGCTTCGACCCAGTCGTTGACTTGGACAATCGACGGAACCCTGAACACGCTCGGCGGCAATGCGATTGGTGATGCCAGCGCGGTTACGGTCAGCGCTGGCGGCCTGCTGGATCTCGGCGTCGTCAGCGAGACGATCGGTAGCCTGGCCGGCGCCGGGAACGTGAACGTCGGCGCGGCGGCTATCTTGACGGCCGGCGGCAACGGCGGCAACACCACCTACTCCGGTGTAATTTCAGGGGCGGGCGGCTTCACCAAGGCCGGCGGCAGCAAGATGATTTTGAGTGGCGTCAACACGTTCGCCGGTCCGCTCGCGGTGACCGGCGGCGTGCTCGAGGTTGGCAACGCGAATGCGATCGCGGCAGCAAGCGGCGTCACGATTTCGGGCGGCACTCTAAGCTCGCAGGGCGCTTTCGCGAACTATACGATCACCGGCCCGGTCACCATCACGACAACCAACCAGCTCAGCCGTTTGACCGGTAATGCGATCATTAATGGCAAAGTTGAGACCAACGGCGGCCTGCAACCTGGCCACACCTCGGTACCCACGTGGCCCACGGGCACAACGGCCGAGAACCCTGGCCAAGACATGGGCCAGATCACGATCATCGGCGATTATGAGGCGAAGGGCGCGTTTGCGTATGTCGGCATGTTCGTCGATATCGACGCTTCGGCGCCGGCCGGCGGCATCGCTGGAACCGACAAGGACTTCCTGACCATCGACGGCAACGTGCTCGGTACGATCGCAACGAAATTCAGTGTCGCCTCGTTTGACCAGGTGCCCGTCGGTGCGGCAACAACCGGCAACGGCATCCAAGTGATCCGCATTACCGGTGCGAGCGCGAACGCCGGCAACGAGTTCTACCAAGGCAACGGCCTGGTCGCGGGTCCATACCAATATCTCCTGAGATATGTCGCGAACTATTCCGGCAGCGACGACGGCTACTTCCTCCAATCGGCCGCGCGCGACGAAACATATGCACACGCAGCCTTGCTCTCGGCCGGTCAATCGCTGATCCGCAGCTGCTATCGCGACGACCAGCGCATTCCCGACAGCCCGAAAGGCGCCACATACGGACGCGCCTGGTTCGGTTACCGTCAGGGCAGCAACTCGTTCGGCGCCGACACGGGGGTCGAGCAGGACCAAGATTTCAGCTGTACGACCGGCGGCATGGACTGGCGCATGGGCAATGGCTGGTTCGGCGGCGTATCGGGTGGCTTCGGATCGAGCAGCGGCGATCTCGTGGCCGTCTCCGGCAACGCAAAGCTTGACGGCGACGCGCGCGTAATCGAAGCCTACGCTGCGTTCACAAGCTCGAACTTCTTCCTGAACCTTTCCGGCGGCTACGCCGACATGGACTGGACCTACATCGGCCAACTAAACGCCAACGCGGCATCGTCCAGTGGCTTCATCGGCTCGGTACAGGCTGGCGTTGGCCTCGGTCTTGAGCCGATCGCCGTCAAGCTGATCGGCATGATCAATTATGACGGCGTCAATTGCGGTGAGACCTGCTTCGGCTACACCGTCACGGAAGATACCGGCCTCATCGAGGCCAAGGGCGCCTTACGCTTTGACGGCGTTACCTGGGGTGGCTCGGTCCGTCCCTGGGCCCAAGTCGGATACTCCACAATTCTCTCCGACGGCGTGAACAGCGTAACGGGCGGCGCCTACACCGTCGTCTCCGACACGAACGACCAGCTGCTCACGATCGAAGCGGGCCTTCAGTCCTATCTCGACGAGAACCTCGCCCTGTTCTTCGACGGCGGCTACAACGAGAGCCTGTCGAAGGACATCTCGGGTTACCGTGCGGGCATTGGCGCCAAGCTCTACTGGTAAGCCGCCAGCGGAAAACGAATGCGAAAGGGCCGCGGTTTCGCGGCTCTTTTCTTTTGGCGCAACGCCTGTGCTAACAAGACGGCCATGTCCACCGTCCTCATCACCGGCGCGTCCTCAGGTATCGGCCGCGAAGCCGCCGTCCGCTTAGCCGAGCGCGGCCACCACGTTATCGCGGCCGCCCGCACCGTGCCCGCGCTCGAGCAAGTGCGCCGCACCACGAAGGGGCGGGTCGACACGCTCGAACTCGACGTCACCTCGCAGGATTCGATCGACGCCGCCAAGCGCGAGATCGCCTCGCTGATCGGCCAAAACGGCATCGACGTGCTCATCAACAACGCCGCCTACACGCTAACCGGTCCGCTGGAAGAAGTGGGTGATGCGGAACTAAAGGCGCAATTCGAAACGAACGTCTTCGGGCCCATGCGCATGGTCCGCACGTTCGTCCCCCAGATGCGCGAGCGCGGCACCGGCCGCATCATTAACATCTCAAGCGTAGTCGGCCGGTTGGCACTGCCGTTCTTCGGCCCATACAACGCGACGAAGCACGCGATCGAAGCCCTGTCCGACTCGCTGCGCAACGAGCTGAAGCCTTTTGGCATCGACGTCGTCATCATCGAGCCCGGCGCGATCAACACCGGCATCACCGAAAGCGAACGCAGCGCGATGGAGCGGCACGCGACAGAGGGTTCGCCCTACGCGGAGCAGATCACGAAGCTCCTCGCCTTCCAAAAGGACATGAACGCCAACGCGGCAAAGCCCGAAATCGTCGCCCGCGCCATCGTGCGTGCCGTCGAAGCGGAAAAACCACGTGCGCGCTACGTCGTCCCCCTGCTGCGCGCACGCGCCTTGATCGCGATCGCAGAATTCTTGCCGACGGAGGTCTCGGACGCCCTGCTGAGGAACGTCATCGGCCTGCGCAGCGCGCGGCCGACCAGTTCGACTTAGCGGAACGAACCCCGCTCTCCCTGCGACAGGGTTCTAAACGCGGCCGCGGCCGATCCAACCGGCTGCGCCAGCACCGCATCGAAGAACGCCTTCATGATGCGGCACGTCTTCGACGCGTCGCCGGCCCCGGCGAGCAACGCGTCCACCTCTTCCGGTGGGATACCCGTTGCTTGCGACGCATCTGCAAACGCGGTTGCCGTCAGCTGACCGAACTGCTCCGCGCTCATCCGCAAGACCGTCTCGTCGCGAGGCGCGGCCAAAACCCGCATCGTTGTAGCGCCATTGCGCTCTACGAGCTCCGGACTCAGCTTCGTGTCGATATCTTCCTTCAATCGCCCGAGCGCGTACTGCGCGCAAGTCTCGAACTCCTTGCGCTCGGCAAGGAAGGCAAGCGTGTCGCGCATCGTCGCGAACAACTCATAGGTCAAATCGTCCGGCAGAAACCCTGCTTTGTCCGCCACGTAAGAGGTAAGGAGACCCTTCGCATTCGCCCGCACGACCTCCGCCGGCTTCCCCTCTTCCTGGTCGCGCAGGATCGACGTCTCAAGCCGCTCGTAGAGCCGCGGCTCGCGCGCACGAATCTCGCTCATCAGCGGCAGGACTTGCGCCACGGGTACGCGTTCGTTCCATGCCGACCCCGTGAACCAGTCCGCGACCAAACCGTACCCCGCGATGGCGCCGATCGCCGCGCCGGCGACTGCGGTCCAATACGCCTGGAACGGTAGCCGCCGCCACCAGCGCTCGAGGGCCCACGCAATGCCGTAGAGGAACGCCGCCCCCGCCAATAGGGAGCCAAGGATGATAATCGCCGCCGCCAAATTCATGCCGCCAGTATAGGCACTGTCCCCGAAAAGGCCACAACCGGGCGGGTACAACCCAAAAGTGATCAATCGACGATCAATAAATTTGTCGTAAGCTTCGCCCCTTCTTCACCACGAGAATCCGACGCCAATGCGGCGCAAACCACCCAAGCCAATGCCGCCGCCGGCACGCCCCGAACTGCCGAGCTACGCGCTACCCGCGCTCGATAGCGAGTTTTTGCTTGGCGATTCCATGCGTGGCGTACGGTTCCTGCTCGAATATGCGAAGGCCGAGGAGCACCTGCGTACAGCGGGCATCCGCTCGACGATTGTTTGCTTCGGCTCGGCGCGCACCAAACCGACGCATCGTTGGTACAAGGCGGCGCGCGAGTTCGGCCGCATCGCATCGATCCGCGGTGGGGCCTGCGATGGTAACGGCAAGGAGCGCTTCAACGTCATCGCAACCGGAGGTGGTCCTGGCACGATGGAAGCGGCAAATCGCGGCGCGGCCGACGCCGGCGCCCCTTCGATCGGCTTCAACATCCGCCTGCCGCACGAACAAGAGCCGAACCCCTATTCCACGCCGGAACTGACATTCCAGTTCCACTACTTCGCCATGCGCAAGATGCACCTGGCGATGCGCGCGCACGGCCTCGTCGTTTTCCCCGGCGGCTTCGGCACGTTGGATGAGCTCTTCGAGATCTTGACGCTGCGCCAAACCGGCAAAGTTGATGGTCTTCCCGTGGTGCTCTTCGACCGAGCCTATTGGACGAAGGTCATCGACTTCGACGCGCTCGTCGAAGCCGAAATGGTCGACCGGGACGACCTGCGCCTCTTCTCGTTTGCCGAGAACGCCGAAGAAGTCTGGTCGCGCCTCGTCGCGGGCGGCCTAAAACTGCCGCAAGCAAAGCGCCGCTAGCGCGGCTCGCACACCGGATCGCTCGCCCCTTCGGGCAAGTGGCAGATCATGTCGTCGTTCAGCGCCGACACGGACTCCGCCGTGATTTGATCCAGCACCAAGCGCTTGCCCTCGTGCGACGACGTGCGCAGCAACTGCTCGATCCGCTTCGCATCGGGCATCGACGTCGAAGCCGATGCAAAAAACCACGAGCGCCACACCTTGGCCTTCGGCTGCGGCGCAGATCCGAGCAGCGCGTGCAAAATCGGTGAATTGCGTCTGGTCGCGCCCCCGCGATCCATCTTCGCGAGCGTGAGCCCCGCTTGCGACATAGCATTCGACATCTGCGTCTCGCGCCGGTAGACGCTCGATGCCGGGCCCTCCGCGCGGGCAAGCCGCGCCTGTTCCAGAATATCGTGCACCACCTTAGTCACGGGCTTGCGCTTGTCGCGCTCGCGCTTCTTCATCACGGCCACTCCGCTAACTGATCTTGGCGCGCACCCAATCCGCCCGCCCCTTCTTCATATGGAGCGCGAGAATTGGTTCGGCCACCGTCTGACTGCCGGTCAATTCGTGTTCGATGACCGATAGCCGTACAAGTTTCGATGCATATTGAGACAACAATTCCGGCGACGCTGAGTTCACCACCTCAGCGACCCGCATCTCCATCGCATGGCGCGCGATGTCGTCGCCTGCCATCAGGATCGCCCGCGCAATCGCAAGCGGCGCTTGATCGAAGGTCTGCAACACCGACTTGGCTAGCCCGGAATCCTTCTTTGCGATCTCACCGCCCACCGCGTTCAGCAATGAGGTGATGCCCTGGCGCATAAGTTGGAAGATCACATACTTGTATCCAGGTTGCGCACCGCGCAGCAGCGCGTCGATCAAGTCGGCTTGTGCGAATGAGCGAATGATCGCGGGTTCCCGCTGGTTGGGCGCACCGCTCGCGACCATCTGGTGCTTGACGATGCCACCGAACGCGCTTCCCACGCGCAACTCCAAATACATCGGCCGCACGTCGCTCGAGCCGTATCCGGCGAACACAAGCCCCGTCTTCGGGACGCCCGGCGGTATCCAATCGGTCAAGCACGAAGCGACCGCAATCTCCGCCAGCGCCGCCTTCGTTTCCGCCGGTACCGCGCCCTCGCCGAACATCGACGCCAGCATCCCGCCCAAAAGGCGGTTCAAATACTGATCGAGCACAGCGACCAACCGGGGCGAACTCTCGCCGATCAACGGGCGGCGCGCCGGGGTCTCGCCCTGCGGCAGAAACAGGTTCTGAAAGTAGTCGCCGGAGTAGAGCGTCTCGAACCGAAGCATATCGAGTCCGCGCGCCAATGCCTGCTGCTTGGTTCCGCCCGCAAGCTCTACGCACTGGTGATAGCGCTGCACCAAGGCCGCTATATAGATCGCAAAACTGAGCCGCTCCTGCCCCTCTTCCAAGGGCAGCAGCTCTTGCGCCTTCCCGTCGACCCCGGTCGTCCAGCGCCCCAAGAACTGCATCAGCGATTGAGCAACCGTGGCGACCGTATTGCCGCGTTGCGGCACGACCGTTTTAAACGTCTCGAAAATCGCGCCCCACTGGTAGCGATAGAATTCCGCCACGTCGAAGATCATCGACGCGACCGGCAAGCCCGCATCGAGCACGAAGATCTTGTCCGCCCCCGTTTGGTAGCGGACGCTGGCCGTTCCATCCTTATGGTACTCGATCGCGGTCAACGCGCTGTCTGCCGCCAGGGCCCCACCCTGCACGTTCAACAGCATGACTTCTGACGTCATTTCGCCCCCACCGCGAATAGACCCGTGCCCCTGCACGACCGTGGGCCCCACCCCTCCGATCGACAATGCTATTCAGACAATATCCGCCGAATTAGGGCAATGGCGCACCGCACACGGTGGACCGGAAATCGCGCACTACGCGGCCGATTTTCGCGCTTTTCGAAGTGAACAACGAAGCGCGCTTTAAGGTAACAGCGCCTCTTCGACGAAATCGAGCCGATCCTGGCCGAAGAACATTTCCCCATTCACGAAAAAAGTCGGCGCCCCAAACACGCCACGCGCGATTGCGCCTTCGGTATTGGCCTTCAGCTTCTCCTTCACGTCGACGTGCTCGATGCGCGACATGAAATCGGCCGTCCGGATGCCGATGTCGTGCAGCACCTGCCCGACCTCTCCGGGGTCGTTCAAATTGCGCGGATGCGCCCACATCGCGTCGAACATGGCATTGACGTAGATGTCGAATTGGTTGGTTGCCTGGTAAGCGACCGCACCACGCATCAATGTCAGCGTATTGACCGGAAAATGTGTGTTGAAGTTCAGCACCACATTGTAGCGCTTCGCGAACCGCGCCATATCGGCATTCATATACCGCGCCTTGGCGGGCACCATAGCCGGCGACGTATTTCCGGTCGCTTTGAACACCGCGCCGAGCAGGATCGGCGTCCACACGATCCGCGCGCCGTGACGCGACGCGATCTTCGGCAACTGCTTGTAGGCCAGATACGATGTGGGGCTACCGAAGTCGAACAGAAACTCAACAGATTTCGTCATCGCATGGATCCTCGAGCGAGATACCGCCTACCACTTCTCCATCCAAGGCCTGAGGTCAAGCTCATGCGTCCACGCATCGCGGGGCTGGCGGTGCAGCATCCAGTACATCTCCGCTATGTGATCCGGCGACAATATCCCGTCTTCCGCCTTCTTCGCATAAGCCTCAGGGAATGAGTCCCTGATGAAGGCCGTGTCGATCGCCCCGTCGATGACCACATGCGCGACGTGAATGCCTTGAGGACCTAGCTCGCGCGCCATGCTCTGCGCCAGCGCGCGTAGGGCGTGCTTGGCGCCCGAGAACGCGGCAAAACCCGCAGACCCGCGCACGCTTGCCGTCGCACCGGTGAAGATGATCGTGCCCTTGCCGCGCGGGGTCATGCGCCTGGCCGCCTCGCGCCCCATCAGGAAGCCGGCAAAGGCTCCCATCTCCCATACTTTGGTGTACACGCGCGATGTCGTTTCAGTGATCGGAAAGCGCACGTTCGCGCCGATATTGAAAACGGCAACGCCGATTTCGCCGATGTCGCGCTCGATCGTGTCGAACAGCGCGATCGTCTCGTCTTCCTTGCGCGCATCCGATCCGAACGCATGCGCGACGCCGCCGGCGGCCTCGATCTCGCCCACGAGACCCTGCAGCTTATCCTTCTCGCGGCGCGTGACGCAGGCGACATAGCCCTCGCGAGCAAACCGCCGCGCGATCGCGCCGCCCGTGGAATCGCCGGCACCGATGATCAGCGCCACTTGAGATTTCGTTGCGGTCATTTCAGCTCCTCGCTAGCGCGAGCTTAGCCCTCGGCCTCGACGAAACTCAATGCTTGGTGCGCCGCGCGCAAACCGTGGTGCCCTTTCATCGGCGAGTTGAGATACCGGTTGGTAGCCGCGAGAAGCGCGTCCGTCAGCGGCCCCTCGCCAGCCCAAGCGGCCTCTTCCGCCACTGCGGCAAGAACTTTCACACGATGGCACGCAAAGATCGGCTCTCGTATACCGTGGTCGTAAAGCGCCTCGCGCTCCCGCAGCAAAAACGCCGCCGGATCGCGCACCGCCCACGACCTATCTGCCTCCTTGAGCAGGAACGGCGCATTGCGCCCCAAGAAGCAGGCAAGTTGCAGCAGCGCCTGCGGCCAAAGCTCGGGCTGTTCGCGGCAAAGCCACCTTACGGCATTGCCAAACGTCAACGCGTGCGTGAAATCCAGCCAGCGCACATTGTGCGAGACAGGCTTCGTCGTGTGCAAGTCCACGCCCGTGTCGAACCTGAGCATCGCCAGCGCATTCGCTTCGAGCAGAACGCGATACTTAGTCTCTTCGCTGTCGGCCATTGCAGCAACGCGGTCGAGCGCGGCATTCACCGGCAGCCCGACCAGGTCTTGCGCCACCGCAACAGATCCGCTCACAGACCGTTCCGCAAGCGCCTTCCCATAGCGGCGGAACTCGGGTAGCCGATCTTCGCGCGTCGCGTAGATGATCGACCGTGTTAAGGCATGCAGCACGGACGCAGCAACACTCGCCCCCAACCGCTCGATCAACTCGAATGCCTTGCGCACATAGATCGCGGAGTGCCCGAAGTCCTGGTAGTGCGCGAGCGCCGCGCGCGCCAGCGCACGCCGTAACAACGGCAATCCAGCCTCTCCGCGCGCGAGCGCACCGTTCACCAACGCGACGGCGGCAGCCTCGTCTTCCTGCTCCACCGCCGAGGCAAACACATCCGCGTCCCACGACATAACGGCGGCGGAATATGCATAAGAAGGTTCGCGCAGTGTATCCCAAGCGATATGCGCAATCGGCTCGACCAGCGCGGCCAGACGTTTCTCCTCGGTCGTGGCGGCCTCGCATAGCGCGATCCAGTCTGCGGCCGCACCGAACGCGTGCGTCATACCGTATTCGAACCGGGCAGCGGATCGCACGACCATGTGCCGCAAAGGCTCGAGCGGATCGCCGTCGGCTTTGACGAAGCGCGCCACCTCGCGCGCCATACGCTCATAGTCGTTGTCGTCGCTGGCCTCTTCGAGATTGGCCAGAGCACGTGCCTGCCGCGCCTCGGCAGGCGGGTCGGAAACATCGATCCACACGCGCCCGTCGCGCTCCTCGACAGGGTATTGGCGCAGCCGGTCGCCACCAACCAGGGTTTCCCCGCTCGCCAAATCGAATTTCCAGTTGTGCCAATTGCACGTCAGCGTGCACGAGGGACCGAGCGTACCCTCGCTCAACGGATAGCCTTCGTGCGGGCAGCGATTGTTGCACGCAAAGATCCGCCCGCCGTCGATCAGAAGTAGAACTTGCTTTCGCCCCGCCTTCACCACGCGGCGCCCGGCCTTCTCGAGGTCGGCGCGCGCCCCTGCATCGAACCAGTTGGCCATCCGCGCATCTCCTTCGTCGCCAGGTCAACCTAGTTTGCTCACTTGATTTACGCAAGTAACAGCTTTATAAAATAATCATGAGCCCGACCGACGACACCAGCCAGGCCAAGCGCGCGGTCCTGGACTACCTGAAACGCAACGGCCCCAGCGAAGCGGCCGCGATCGCCCGTGAACTCGCCGTAACGCCGATGGCGATACGTCAGCACCTCTACGCGTTGGAAGACGAAGAACTCGTCTCGTTTGCCGCCGCACCGAACAATGGTGCTCGCGGCAGACCGTCAAAACTCTGGCAGGTCGAGCGGCGCGCAGACCCGCTCTTCCCCGACGCGCACGCCGAACTCTCGACCGAACTGATCGCCAACATCAAGGACGTGTTCGGTGAGAGTGGGCTGGAACAGCTCATCGCGAAGCGCACCAAACAGCAGATCGCCGACTACCGAGCCGCTCTTAAAGGCGCCTCGACGCTGAAAGAAAAGCTGAAGCGCCTCACCCGCTTGCGGACGGCCGCCGGTTACATGGCCGACGTCAAAACCGACGGCGATAGTTTCCTCCTGGTTGAGAATCACTGTCCAATTTGTAGGGCTGCGAGCGCCTGCTCGGGGCTGTGCCGCCAGGAGCTGGAGGTCTTTCGTGCCGCTTTGGGGCCGGAAGCCGCCATTGAACGGACCGACCACATCCTCTCGGGGGCCCGCCGCTGCGCCTACCGGGTGCGCCCGCGTCAGGCGTGACGGACGCCAAACATTCCCCTCACAAGCATTGATTCGCGAGCAATTACTTGCCATCTTTGGCAGCGATCATCCGTGGAAATTTCAGGCGGATGACGGAGAGACTTCGACTCGCAAGGACTGAGCGCTGACAATGCGGAAAACTGGAACTGTTAAGTGGTTCAATCAGGCAAAGGGTTTTGGTTTCATTCTACCGGACGGCGGCGGCCCTGATGTCTTCGTGCACGTCTCCGCATTGACGAAGGCCGGCGTTCAAACGCTCGGCGAGGGTCAGCGTTGCTCGTTCGAACTCGCTCAAGATCGCGGCAAGACAATGGCCGCGGAATTGCAGCTCGACGGTCCCGCTCCGCCGCCGCCTCCGCGCGGTGGTGGCGGTGGCTTCCGCGACAGAGATCAAGGCGGTCATGGCGGCGGCTTTCGCGACGGTGGCGGACGCGGTCCGCGCGGCGGCGGCTTCGGCGGTCATGAAGGCGGTGGTCGCGGCAGTTTCGGCCGGCCGGATCGCGGACCGGGCGGTCCCGGTGCAGGCCCGCGCCCGCATGCCGGCATCTTCGATGCGTTGAATATGGTGGTCATGCGTGTACGCGACCTGAACTCCGCCCGTGCATGGTACGAGCGCGTTCTCGAACTGCGTCCGGCCGAAGGCGGCAGCGCGGGCCCCACGATCACGCTCGATCTGGGACGCGGCGCCAATCTCTGCCTCTGGCAGCTGGGCCCGGACGAGACGCTGGCAAACACGCAGACGGCGACTTCATTCCCGAATTTTCGCACGGGCGATGTGGAGGGGATCCACGCCAAGCTCGACGGTTTGGGAGTGACGGTGACTCCCCTGCAAGACGCAGGCGGAGTAAAGTGGTTCACATTCTACGATCCCGACGGCAATCGGATCGACGTAATGCAGAACCGCCCGCGTGCGTTCTAACGGGGGGCTTCGATGAAACCGTTAGAGGTGTGTCATGGCTCAACGTGCGATCAACTGGGACCTCGCGCCACACGACGATCAGGCGGCTGATATCGACTGCGTGCCGCCGACCGTCATTCCCATCTTCAGGCCGCACGCGACGCGCCGTGTCGGTGTGATCAAAGTGTACTCGCCGCAAAAGCGCTACGGCCTTGTTGAAGTTATCGACCTGCATAGCGACGCGATCTTCAACGTCGACGATGTGAACCCGTGCGACCAGCCGCGGCTCGGTTGCGGCCAGACCGTCACGTTTCACGCTGTCTCGGGTCCGGACGGGCTTGCCGCCAAAGACATCCGCATCGACGGCACAACCCTGCCGCCGTTGCCGCACCCCTCGCTGCTGCAGAAGGGCTGGCGCTAGCCAAGGAGCGCGACAACGCGCGCTCCGTCGACAAAGCGTCACGCAGGCGTGATCGGTAGGAACGTTATTTCCGCTTGGGCAGCTCTTCGGCCGGGGCTTCTTCGACGACCGGGCCACCCTCGCCGGCGGCAAAGCCGAGCGCCGTGCCCGTGAACTGCGGCGCCGCCACCTGCGTTGCGGGTGTCAATTCCGGCTCGTTCGACGGCTTGGCCGCGCGCGGCGCGGCAGCCGGAACAACCTCTGCTTCCGCCGGACCAGCTGCGGGCGCCGTGTTCAACGCAGACTGCACCGCACCCGACACGAGGTCTTGCGGCGAAACAACGCCCGTCGCCGGCGTTAAAGCTTGCGGCAACGCCGCCGCGACCGCTTGTGTCGCCGCAGGTGCGGCAGTCGACGCCTGGGTCAGCTCGGCCGCCTTGCGGCACACGCCATGCGAACGAAGCATCTCGATCGTGCTCGGCTCCGGCGTATCGCCGACGGCGATCACGGTCTCGCCGATCTCGTTGGCCACGAGCCCCTGCGCCGTTGTTGTCGCGCGCGAAAACACTTCTTCGATATCGCCGCTCGCCGCTTTCGTCGTCGCGCCCTCACCGCCGCCGCCAACGCACGCGGCGCGCATCCGGCAATGATCGAGCATCGCGCGCGCTTCGCGCAGTTGCTGCGCGACCGACGCGACCTGCCCATCGCAACCCGCTTCGAGTTTGGCGGAACGGCGATCGGCCAGCGCTTCGAGGCGCGCGAGGTCAAGCAAGCTCGCGCCAAGCGCTTCGGCAGCTTGCTTCCAGTTCAAATTTCCGGGCGCCGTGCTCTTGCCCAGCGCCGCGAGGTGGGCCGCCATCGATTTCAGCCGCCACGAGGCTTCCAGACGCGGGTCGTTCTTCACGTCGCTCACGCCAGCCGCTTGTTCCATGACGGTCGCGAGGTCCGATGCGGAAACCGCCCGCTGATCCGCAAGATCGGGTGCGAGCTTCGGCAGATCGCCCGAGGCCTTCCCCATATCGAGCAACAGCGGCAGCATGTTCGCGACGTACTGCGTCTCGTCAGAAATGCGCGTGATCTCGGCGTTCAGCGTCGAGGCACCGACCGGCAGCTGCGCCGGCGTCGCGGTGCTCATCTTGCCGCCGATGTCATCGAGCTCGCGTTCGATACGATCCATGTCGCCGCGCAAAGAGGCCGACGACTTACAGTCGACCGACGGGCACGTGGCGCTGGCGCATTGCTGCGCAACGGTACGAACCGACATCGCAATCAGAAGGGCCGCTGCCGGACGCGTATCGTCTTGCGCGGCGCAGGTCGAAGCGACCTGAGTCGCCGGCAGCTTGCAGAAATCTTCTGCCGTGCAACGGCCGGCCCAGTTCGTCAAAATGACAGCGGCGGCTTCCGCACGGGACGCCGCCACCTTCGCTGATTTCAGTTCGTCCGTGCGGCGCGAAAAAAGTTCTTTCTCGTCGGAGACTTGCGCGAGTGCGTTCTCCAGCGCCTTGGCGTGCGAGCGCGCCGTCTCGGCGCGGCGCGTAAACGTCTTCGCAAGTTCGGCCATGTCCGCGCAGTACTTGCAACCGCTGGCTGCGGCTTGAATCGTACGAGCTTTCTCTTGCTGCTCGAGTGTCGCGACGGCGTCAGGTGTTTTCGGGCGGAGAAGATTGAGTCCCGGAGGGGTAAGGTCCACGCTCATGTACCCGGCAGTCATACCGAGACCCAACGCAAACACGATGACGGCAGCAACCGCGAGCACGTGACGCATGACCGGAATTCCCCAACCCCTGGTCCCCGCCCCGCCCCCCGGCGTCAGAGACCACCCATTTGTTGCGGATAAACATCGCAGAAGTGATTTCGTTTTTCAATTTCTACCTACTTGAAATATTCACCCTCTTCTGACTCTGATTCGTCACACCCACTAGATGCAGTGGGTGTGCGCAAATCGCCTAGCGAAAGAACGGGGAACCGCTACCATCCCCTGGCTGATTCGAATTGTGGATCAAGCAGCTCTGCATCAGCCCCTGCGTAAGAGGGGCAGAAAATGGCGGTACTCCTATGGCTTTGCCCTTTCTCCACAGGTTTCGGGCCTCCCTCGGGGGAAGAAGTTTTGAACGTCAACTGCAGCGTGCAGAGACCCATCACTTCTGGCCGTTAAGCATGCTGGGCCCGGACGGGCCCCAACTCCTAATGTTCGAGATCTTGGGGCTGGGTGAGGCCGCGCCCAAAGGGGCCGGCATCTTTATCTATGCCCGTCGCCGGGAAGGCGAGTGGCAGCCGCTCTATATCGGCGAGAGCGCGAATCTCGCCGACCGGCTGGCGTTTAATGAGATTGCAGCGGACGCCCTCCTCTCGGGTGCGACCGACATCCACGTCCTTCGCTTGAGCAACGACACCGCCGCACGTCGCGACATCGTCGACCGCCTCATTCTCACCAATGCGCCGCCGTTGAACGAGGGCGACCGCATCCGTTTGACCACCGTTGCGAGCGAGCAAAAGGTGAAGATTCGCGCCGCTTAAGCGCGCGCCAATCGCGGCTCACGCGCGATTGTGTCCCGGCTAATTCTTTGAGAGTGTGGCCCCGGCATCCGATACGAGTTCGGACGGGGAGGAACGTTACGGTGACACCAGCACTGAAGCTTGCGACGACCGCCGCAATTGGCGCGTTGGCCGCCGCTGCATCAGCCGGCAGCGCGTTCGCCGCCGATGCCCCTCACATCAACGGCGCCGATCTTGCCGCGCCTTGGGCCATCCCCTTCGTGGGCCTGCTGCTCTCGATCGCCATCCTGCCGCTCGCCGCGCCGAAACTCTGGCACCATCACTACGGCAAGATTGCGGCCGCATGGGCACTGGCGTTCATCGGCCCGTTCGCCGCGACCTACGGTGCCGAGGTGGCGATATTCGAGTTCCTGCACGTCATGTTGCTCGACTACGTGCCGTTCATCGTTCTGCTGTTCGCGCTCTACACGATCTCCGGCGGCGTCCTGCTTGAAGGGCGCCTCAAGGGAACGCCTTGGACGAACACCAGCATGCTCGCCGGCGGCACGGCCATCGCAAGCATCGCAGGCACGACCGGCGCATCGGTGCTGCTGATCCGCCCGATGCTGCGCGCAAACGCCGGACGCAGCTACAACGTCCACGTCTTCGTTTTCTTCATCTTCCTGGTGTCGAACATCGGCGGCTCGCTGACGCCCTTGGGAGATCCGCCGCTTTATCTGGGCTTTCTGAAGGGCGTCGATTTCTTCTGGCCGACCGTAAACCTGCTGGCCAAGACCCTGCTTCTGGTCGCAATCCTGCTCACCGTCTTTTTCCTGATCGACAGCGCCGTCTACGCCCGCGACACCAAAGTGCGGGCTCTGGAGCCCGAGCATGCTGGGCCGCCCGTGAAACTGAAGGGCTGGCTCAACATCTTCCTGCTGGGTCTGGTGATCGCCGTTATCCTCGCATCGGCAGTTTGGAAAACCGATGCAGCGATCGACGTCATGGGCGTTCACGTCGACTTCCCCAATATCGCGCGCGTGATCGCGCTGCTTGGCCTGGCCGCAACATCGCTCCTTCTGACACCTATGGCCTACCGCCAGGGCAACGACTTCACCTGGGCTCCGATTGCGGAGGTCGCAAAGCTCTTCGCCGGCATCTTCGTGACGATCGTTCCGGTGCTCGCGATGCTGAAAGCCGGCACCGACGGCGCCTTCGCGCCGCTGCTGACGCTGTTGACCGGCCCCGACGGACAGCCGAACAACGCGGCCTATTTTTGGCTGACCGGCGGCCTCTCGAGCTTCCTGGATAACGCGCCGACCTATCTCGTCTTCTTCAACGCAGCCGGCGGCGACCCGCAAATGTTGATGACCACGCTTTCGACCACACTCGTCGCAATCTCGGCCGGTGCCGTCTTCATGGGCGCCAACACCTACATCGGCAACGCGCCCAACTTCATGGTCAAAGCGATCTGCGAAGAAGCGGGGGTGAAGATGCCCAGCTTCTTCGGTTACATGGGCTGGTCGATCGTCTTCCTGCTTCCGAGCTTCGGGCTGGTGACCTGGCTGTTCTTCACGTAGCGGCGCGCTTCACCGGCCGAAGACGACCAGGCCATTTCGTGGATCGCCCGGCCCGTTGCGCGAGCCGCCCATTTCGAAACAACCGTAACCTTAATCGCCCGCCCGTTAAGACCTAGGCGACGATTTCCGCGATTGGCACCGCCCTTGCGAGGCACCGCGCAAGACACGGGAGTACAAAGATCATGGAAAAGCTCGATCTCGTTCAAGCCCTCGGCAACGCGACCTGCGTTCGCGGCATCTTCGACTCGCATGTCTGCACGCTGACCGAGTCTTGGAACTTCGGCGCACTGATCATCGTGGGCGTGTTCGTGGCGCTTGCGATCGTCGCCCTGCAGGAACGCAGCCGCCGCCGTCGCGAAAACAACTACTATTGGTAAGCGCTCGTTAACCAGCTACGTCACCTGCGCCTCAGGCGGCGGAGGCTTACGGAAGTGCCGAATGCCTTTGGCCCACAGCCGAACGGCCTGATAGTGAATCAAAACTAAGACCTTGAACATCAGCAGCGGGTTCCCCGCGAGCGCCGCGATCAGGCGCCACGACGAGACCGGCTCCCGCCGCCCCGCCAAAGAGGTCGCCAGGATCATCCCTTCGCCGTCGTGCAAATCGATCCGTGCGCCGAAGGCGTCGTCGGTCCACGAAAACGTAAATCGGTAGTGCCCCTCCACCGGCATGAACGGCGACACGTGGAACACCTTCTCCGCCGCGATCGTATCCTGCGCGCCGATCGGCTGATGATCGGCATGCCTGCACAGGTAGAAATGGCGCTCCCCGAACGTGTTGTTCACCTCCGCGATCACCGCGCGTAAAGCCCGCGCCTTGTCGAGGCAAAGCCAAAAGCTCACCGGATTGAAGGCAAAGCCCAGCATCCGCGGAATCGTAACCAGGACGAGCTCGCCGTCCGCCTCCTTCACCTCGAAACGCTGCAGCACACCGCGCGCGAAAGCCGAGCCGCTAAGCCCGTTCGCGCCGTAGTCGTTCGTCCGCACACTGAACACATTCGCGCGATCGACCGATAGAACGCCGGACGTTCCCCCGTCCAAAGCCGCCTCGCCGAGCGCCACATACGGGACACGATAGGCGAACCGATTGACCTTCGGGCGCAGCCGCGCGTGCATCACGCGAGCCTGAATGAAGGAAATTCCAGCCAAATTCGAACTTTGAACCATGTTCAATCATACGATAGCCCGCCTTCGGCGGATCATTCGCCCGGGCAGCACCCGCATACGCTACCATAAGACGTGTGTCACGAATCACAGTGAGACCGGCGGGATCCAAGGGTCCCGCAAACCGGGGAGGAAACGACAATGGATTTCGCCGCCATCCTAGGCCGCGTGCAGCGGCTCTTGCTATCGCCCGCCAGCGAGTGGGACGTCATCGCCGGTGAAGACGCCAGCATCCAACCGATTTACATGAACTACGTCGGACCGTTGATCGTCGTGTCCGCGGTCGCGGCCGCAATCGGCATATCGGTCGTCGGCATGAATGTCGGCTTCGGCACCTTCCGCATGCCGGCCGGCGCGGCGCTGGGCCAAGCCATCCTCCAGATCGTGCTGGGCATGGTCGGCGTCTACGTCACGGGCCTCGTCATCAACGCGCTCGCGCCCCAGTTCGGCGGTACGCAGGACGCAGGCCAAGCCTTCAAGGTCGCCGCCTATTCGCCGACGGCATCCTGGGTCGCGGGCATCGTGATGATCCTCCCGCAGCTGGGCATCGTGGCTCTGATCGGAAGCCTCTATTCGCTCTATCTACTCTATGTCGGCCTGCCGAAGTTGATGAAGCCGGCCGAGGACAAGGCGATGATCTATACGATTGCCGTCGTCGTGGTCATGATCGTCATCTATTTCGTCATCGGCGCAATCAGCAGCATGATGATGCCCTCGATGACCCCGATGATGCGGGTCAACTGACGCACAAAACCGGGAGAACGGGGCGCGCTTTGCGCCCCGTTTTGAACTGTGATTGACTGGGCCCGGCTCTTGGCAACCGAGAACCTGCCAGATGAATGATGTCCCGCTTGGCGCACAGCTCGAAGCTGCCTTTCAGGCCGCACGCGACATGGACGTACCGCTCAGCGTGCAGCTCGATTACGTCGCCGACGCCGTCCGATCCCTCAGTGAGGAGTTCGCGAGCGGAGTCGACAAATTGGTCGCTCGCCTTCAACTCGCCGAAGCTGGCGAAGACGCGCCGCGCATCGGCGATATGATGCCGCCCTTCGCGCTGCCCGACGATCGCGGCCGCATCGTGAGCCTGGGCGAGGAACTTCAAAAGGGGCCGGTGGCCGTCGTCTTCAACCGCGGCCATTGGTGCCCGTATTGCCGGTTGAACACCCGCGCGCTGGGTAAAGCGCAGCACCGCCTCGGCGACAAGGGCGAGATCATTGCCATCACGCCGGAGCGGACGAAGTTCTCGTCCCAGATGAAGCAAGAGGCCGACGCGCCCTTCCCGGTGCTCACCGACATCGACAACGGCTACGCGCTATCGCTGAATCTTGCGTTCTGGGTGGGCGACGAGATGAAGCGGTTGATGACTGCAGGCGACTTCATCCCAAGCGAGGGCCAAGGCAACGACGCCTGGTTTCTGCCCATTCCCGCAACCTTCGTGGTGGGACAAGACGGGCGCGTGAAGTCCCGCTTCATCGATCCCGACTACCGCAAACGCATGGCGATCGAAGATCTGATCGCCACGCTGCGCAATTAAGCCGGCTCGAGCGGCACGCGCGTTTCGACGGGGAACGTCACGTCGAAAGACGGAACGAACGGAATAACGAACTCGTGCGTGTATGTCGCTGTGAAGATCGCGATCGGCACGTCGCCCGAGGTATCGACCGAGTAGTTGATCGAAATGTTCTGATCCGTGAACGGAGACAGTTGCGTAGCAAACGCCGATTGCACCTGCGAACTCGACATGTCTTGATCGACCATCGTGATGCGCGCGGTGCGTTCCAGCGCGTGCTGCACGCTGCCCGCCGTATAGTAGGCCATCCCCATCTGGATAGACCCGAACGTCATCGACGCAAACACTGGGAACACCAACGCGAACTCGAGCGCTGACGCACCGTCCGTCGACGTCCTGAAGCGGCTTAGAAGCGAGCGCATGACGGCCTCCCTACCGCACCCGGACCGACTGTTCGGCGAGATATTCGTCGGTCATCAGGAGGCCTTCGAGCGTCGCGACGGCGCGCAACCGGTTGAAGCTCTGCGGGTACGTGCCGTCATCGCACAGCGTGTTGCAGGCATGCTCCACGTTGCTGCACAGACAGAAGCGCTCCGCGATGATCGTGACGCCCTGAGGCTTCGTCGTCCACGATGCGTTCACGACTTCCTCCGCCTTGGCGAGGTCGTCGCCGCCGTTCATGAAGTACTGAATGCCGGCGCGCAGCGCCGATTCCATATCCGCCCGCTGATAGACAACGTTGCCGATGTCGACGACGCCGAGCAGCGAGATCAGCAGCACGGGAACGGTGAGCGCGAACTCGACCGCCGAGACACCGCGCTCGTCGCGCAGGAACGTTTGAAGGAATTGCAACATGGTACACCCTTCTCTCTTGTTCGATTCCAGCATCGCTATTCCACCAGCGACACGCGGCCGGGCAGCGGCATGCTGTTCAGCCCGTACGCGGTACAGTCCGAGTTCAAGTTCAAGTTGCCGGTGAACTTCACCGTACGCGACACGACGCGCATACAGCCGTCTTGACCCGAGAAATTGCCGAGGAACTCGACGTCTTGCGCCGGGAAGTAGAGAGCACCCGTCAGTTTCGAGTCCGCCGTCCCGTTGAACTTGTTCGTGTTATAACTGTTGTCGGGATCGCCATAGAACAGCACGCCCTTATAGGTGCCGCTCGTCGGCGCCGAGAGTTCGATCGACGCGGTACCGTTGAAATCGGTGGTCGCATTGTTCGTCATGAAGAACGTCACGCCGCTGCCGCTGACATCGGCGCTCGCGTTGATGCGGAAGTCGCCGCCGTCCATGACATACATGCCCGGCAAGAAGGTCTTCACGCCCTTCAGATTGCCGCCGCCGCAATAGCGGCCGGGAGAGAGCGTCTCCGCTGCGTTACCGCTCGGCAGCGTAAGACAGGCGCCGCTGACCGCCGGCTGCGCAAGCCCGGCAAACGGGTCGTTCGCAGGCGGCACGTTCGACTGCGGCTCGCTGCAGTCGGTCAGGTTCAAACCGTCGTCGACCGACACACCGCCGGCCGACAAAATGCACGGCACCGTCACGTCGGCCGAGCCGTTGACGATCAGCGCGCTGTTGCTCAGCGAGTTCGACATCACGTTGCAGCCGTTGATGAGTGTCAGGTTGTTGCCGGTGAAGGTCACCGCGCCGTTCGCGGTCGGATCGAGCGCCAAGATGCATGCCTCGCCGCCGACGCTGGCTTGTGCAACGCCGCGCGCATGCAGCGTCACTTGGCTTTCCGAATAGATCTGAGAGAAAAAGCGCGTCGTCGGCATCGTCAGCAGCACCTCGACCGAGTCCGTGCCGATATGCGTGCCCGACGTCGGCGGATTGTTGACGACGATCGTGCCCGGCACATAGCCGTGCTCGCCCGCCTCGTTCGTCGCCGCAGCCGTTATCTGCGCCAAAGTCTTGCCGGACCGCTTCTCGACCGCACCGGCTATCGCCGCGACGTCGGCCGCCGTCTGCAGCTCGCGCTGCTTGAAATACCAGTAGCCGGTCTCGACGCCGAGGCCCGCCGTGCCGACAAGGATCGGCAGCGACAGCGCGAACAGGATCGCAGTGTTGGCGCTGCGATCGCCGAGGAAGCGGTGAAGAAACGACGCGAGAAGCATTGGCGCGAGCCTTTGAAGGTTCATCCGGACGATCATGGCGGCGAGCCCTTTACGGACCTCTTAAGAGAGTCGCTTAATGAAGGGTAAAAGACGGCATTTCTCCCCGAAATCCGCCGGTTCCCGCCGGTCAGCGATTGAGACGTCAATTTCGTGATCCCGATCACAACGCGCCGATTCAGTCGCCGCGCGCTTTCAGGCACGCGCAGTCGCCGAGCACATCGCCCGGCAGCGTCTCGAACCAATTGTCGAGTGCGTCGGCGACGATGTCCTGCACCGGACGGCGCAACAGCGCGGCCGAGAGCTTCAGCTTGATGAAGCGCATGCGCTTCAGCCTGAGATTCACATGGTAGGTCTTGCCGGCATCTTCCGGCGATGGCCCGGGGCACGCAACGCAGTGCGCATCGGCATCGTCTTCATGCGAAGCGACAACGGCAAGCGCGGGCGACGACTGCGAACGTGTCTCGCACTTGCCGGCATCGCCCGCATTGCTCCGTCCGAACGAACCGAACGCGGCCATTGGATCGAGCGCTTTCGCCGGCGGCGGCTTCAGCCCTTGCAATTTCGAGTGCGCGGATTCCGCATGCACATGCACGTGACCGTGCATCGGCGTCAGCCCCTCGATCTCCGGCGCCGGACAACCGACGCGCGTCAACAGTTGGTCGGCGAACGGCGTCGCGGTCGGCTCCGCTTCGCCCTTGCGGGCCAAGATACCGGCGGTCAGCGATGCATATTTCGACATGGGAAGAGACCCAATGCTGTTGCGGACGAGTTAGTTCGCGCGGCGGCCGAACGTCGGCACTTCGCGGCCCAGCGCGTTCACGTTGCGCCTGAGCGGTACCACCTCGCTCGACTCCGCCTGGCGCACGTCGCGGCGCAACAGCCGCGCGTCGATATACTCCCAAAGTTCGCGGATTTCCTCGGCGGATTTGCCGTCCGGCTCGATCTCCATCACCGTACGTCCGTCGATCATCGAGGCGGCAAAGTCGGTGCGGTTATGAATGGTGACAGGCGCGACGGTGCCGTGCTGCGACAGCGCCACCGCCGCTTCCATCGTGATCTTCGCGCGCGCCGTTGCCGCGTTCAGCGCGAACAGCATCGGCTTCTTGCGCGCCTCGCAAATGTCGATCGTAGGCCCGACCGCGCGCAGATCGTGGGGCGACGGCCGCGTCGGCAGAATGACGAGATCGGCAAAGCTGATCACTTCCGCAATCGCTTTTGTTACCGCCGGCGGTGTGTCGATGACGACGAGCTTGAAGCCGTGCGCGCGCGCCTCGTCGAGGTCGTGCACCAGATTCGTGAACACCGAATGGATGAAGGCGGGCGTCGCCGCCTCGCGGCAGTTCCACCACTTCGCGAGCGACCCCTGCGGATCCGTATCGATCAGCGCGACGGGCCCGGCACCCGCAAGCTCGGCTTGCACGCCGATATGTCCGGCCAGCGTCGTCTTGCCTGAGCCGCCCTTCTGAGAGGCAAACACCAACACCCGCATCGATTGCATTACGCTTACTCCATGGCCCAGATATTTCGAGCCAAAGCTAGCGCACGCAAATTGCGCCGCATTTAAGCGGCCCGCATGCAATTAGCTCGAATTGCGCGCACCGAAATGGAGCATCCCGGCACACAAGCGCGGATGTACTTGACGCCGCGCCGTCCGCCCGGTTAAGCGGCTGTTAAAGGACGGCCCGTCCGGAGTATCTGTCGATGCGTTTACCTACAGCCTTATGTGTCGTGTTTGCTGCGTTCAGCCTGGCCGCCTGCGGCACCACGCAGTACGACAACGACCCCGACTACGACGCAGGCTTTTCCGACGGCTGCGAGACCGGAACGGCCCGTACGCCTGGCACCCCCGTGACCAAGCCTGTCCGCGACCAGCAGCTTTGGGATCAAAGCGAGGGCTACCGCGTCGGCTGGCGCGCCGGCTACGGCTCGTGCTCCCCCAGCACCGGCAGCATTCCCGGCGACCGCTGAACGCGTTAACTTGCCGTTAGGGACCAAAGGAAATTCCATGCGCAGCATCGCCTTCTTGATCGTTTTGGCTCAACTCGTGATGCTCGGACCGCTCTACGTCATGTACGGCCAGGTCGATCCTTGCCGCGCGCTCGCCAAGGAAATCGCCTCCCGCGCCGAAGCCGCCGGCGGCCTCGGCGTCACGATCGAAGACACGTTCGGCAACCTCGAGATCAATGCCCGCAAAGACATCGCCGACCGCTCCACCGGCCAATGCGTAAGCGAACTATTCTCGAACTGGGGCGGCCGGGTGACGGGGAAGTAACCGTCAGTTCTTCGGCATCGTCTCGAAGATCATCACCGTCAGGTCTTTCTCCGGCTCGAAGTCGCGACGCTCGACGACGAATGTCGTGGGGCCGGTCTTCCTGACGCCGTCCATGCAGAACGAGATGATGTTGTCGGGCTTGCCTTTGTCCAAGGTCAGACGGAACGCACCGATCGGCCCCTTCCAGTTCCTGCCCGTCGTGAGCACGTAGTCGACGATCCATTGCACCATCATCGCGTTGTCGCCGTCGCGCTTCTGCAGTGCCTTGAGACGCGACGCCAAGCCGGCACGCGTCGTCGCGTCGATACAATAGTCGCCATAGTACTTGTCGAGCATCTTGGGATCGCTGAAATAGCCGAGCGCCGAGAAGAACGAACCGCCGACGATCGGCTTGTACGTGTGCTCCACGGCAAGCGGACGCCCCACTGGAAACGTCTGCTGCCAGTGATAGGTGTTCTTCACCACCCAGAACGGCTCCACCCAGTCGGGCGTGATGTTGGCAAGCTTCAAGCGCACAAGCTCGCCCTTGGCGGCGGCGGAGAGCTTCTGCACGGCGGCCGCCACCTCGCCGGGCCGCGGACTGAGCGGCACGCCGAGCCGCACGAGATGCGCGGTCACATCCTGGTTCTTCAAGAACGCCTTGCGCTCAAGCTCGGGTGTCACGGCCCGCCCGTCGACGATCACGCGAAAGTCGATGACATTGTCGCCCTTCTCCGTCGGCCAACCCACGTCGATGTCGCTGAGTTCGTGCATGTCGGCGACGGGCAACGGAAACGCGACCCGCGTCGTGATCGGCGCGCGTGCCTCGTTCACGAACTGATAGCGCACGCGGATTTGCTCCCGGCTGACGAACAGATCTTCGCTCGCCATTCGGATGTCTGCGCTCTCCGTCAGAACGATGCCCCCGGCGCCCATCGCTGCCGTGGAGTCGTTCGCCCAAGCGGCATCGGCGGCAACGATCGTCATCGCCGCCGCAATCCAAGCCTTCGTCGTCATGGTCACTTCCCCGACAATGTCAGAGGCCGCGTGTTCTCGGCCTCGCGTTTGCGTGCGATCTCTTCGATCTTGTCGCGCATACCCGGATGCGCCTTCAGCAGCGCATCGAAATCGCGCCGCTTCAACACCAGCATGTTCGTGTAGCCGGCCGATACGACGTCCGCGTTGCGCGGCTTGTCGCTGAGCAGCGCCATTTCACCGAAGAAATCGCCCGTCTTGAGTCGCTTCGGATCGGGCACGACAAGAACGTCCACCGTACCCGAAGCGATAAAGTACATCTTGTCGCCCTGATCGCCCGCGCGAATGACGCGCTCGCCGGGCGTGAACAACTCGGGGGTCAACATCTGCGCCAACCGCGCGATCTGATCCTCCTTCAGACCCGCGAAAATCGGCACTTTGGCAAGCATTTCCGCAAGCTTCAGGCCAAGGTCCAGCGGCGGCCGCGACGATGCCACTTGGCGCCGCAGCGAGCGGTCCTCCTCAAGGCTCTCGAACACTTCGGTCGATATCAGCGATTGGTCGTGCTGGCCACGATACTCCGCCTCCTCAAGCCCGATCGCGAGCCGTTCGAGGTATCGCGTGCGCATCGCTTTCGTGAAGTCGGGATACTGCAGGTCGAGTGCCGCGATAGCGCCGCTGATCGCCTGCACCCGCCCTTCGAGAGCTTCCTTCACCGTGAACGTGGCGTGCTGGCCGATCAACTGCGCAACCTTCGCGTCGGCAAACGACAGCAACTCGCGCAGCATCAGCTCCTTGACCAGGAACAGCTCGAATCGGTTCGCGATCTCCTCCGCCAGCGGCCCGCTCCAACCGAAGCTACGCTGCAGCCACAATGCAGTCCTGAATCGGCGCGTGAGCTTCTGGTTGCCGAGCGCCGCCGACAAATAACCCACATTGCCCGACTGCCGCACCCCGTCGAGGACGCGCCCCGCATCCGCGCGCAAGCGCTCGGCGACCGTCCGCCCGACAAGGCCGCGCTGCAGATACTCGAGACTAAGCTCCGTCTCGCGGTTTGCCACGACAATGAGCCCCGCAAGCACCAGGTCGTCCCGGCTCAGCTTGCCGGTTCCCGCCGCCTCGGCTGTGTGCGGATGCTGCTGCGGCGTCAACGCTTCGGAAAGGCCGAGCGTGTGCGCGACTTGGACGAGGTTTTCGTGCACGCGCCCGCGCGACAGCGCCATCACCCGGTCGCGTACCAGGCGCTCTTCGGGCGAGAGCTTGTCGAGCTTGAGGAACTTCATCAGCGGCCGAAGCGTCGGCGCCGCGACGAGCAGCGTCACGAGCACGTAACCCATCGCCATGACGAAGATGAAACGCGCCTCGGGCGTCAGCTGCGTCTCGTAAGCGCTGCCGCCTATCTCGGACGCCGCAAGCAGCGCCAGCGCCACCGTCACCGCTCCGCGCAAACTGCCCCAACACAGCACGAGCTTGTATTCGTTCGAAATCGGCTGCGAGAGTCCGAACCACGACAGCATCGGCAGTAGCACCCACAGCACGATCGCGCGCGCCGCTAACGCCGCAAAGAACAGCGCACCCACTGCAAGCGCGTCGATCCACTGCACGTCGCCGAGCATTCGCGGCGCCAGCATGGCCGCCAAGACAAAGATGAGGGACGTGCCCCAGAACTCAAGCTGCCGCCAAGTGATCAGCAGAATGTCCCAGGTACCCGGCGAGAGGCGTGTGCGGGTATCGGAGGCAAACACCATTGCCGCCGTTACCACCGCGATGATGCCCGAGATGTGCAGGAACTCTTGCCCCACGACGAACGTCATGTAGGCGCAGGCCACCGAGATCGTGATCTCCGTGACCGCCGCACCGCGCAGCTGGCTGATCAAAAGACCGGACAGCCACGCCATCACGTAGCCGAGCAACAAGCCGCCCGAAAAACCCCACGCGAACTCGAGCGCACCTTCGAACAGGTCGCCGCCGTGCCCGGTTTGCACGCCCAAGATGACCACGAAAAGGGCGATGGCAGCGGCGTCGTTGAAGAGACTTTCACCCTCGACGATGACCGAGAGACGGCTCGGCACGCCAATATCGCGAAAGATGCCGAGGACCGCGGCCGTATCCGTCGTGGCAACGATCGACCCCAGCAGAAGGCACAAGATCAGCGACGTGCCGGTCACGAGGTTCAGCGTGACACCGACCGCCACCATGCACATCAACACCGCGACGATCGCGAGCACGAGCACCGGCCAGATGTCGTCGAACAGGCGGCGCACGTCGACCGTCAGACCGCCTGCGAAGAGAAGCGGCGGGAGGAAGACGTAAAGGAAGCCCTCAGCCGGGATCTTCAACGAACTCAGCGCATCGATCACGACTTGGAACGAGCCCAACTCGCCGCCGCTCAAATAGGGCGCGAACCCCAGGGCCGCACCGACAACGGCCAGCAGCACCGTGAACGGCAGCTGCAGCCGCCGCGCAATAGGCACGAGCATGCTTACAAGAACGAGCAGCGTGGCAAAGCCGAGCACGATGAGAATGACGGGCTTCATTTAGTCCTAACTTCGACTCCTAGCGTTCGCGGGGAAGCATCCATTCTGGCCGCATCGGCCGGGCCCGCGAAAGAGCAAATCACCGTCGGGGTGTCGCTTACCACGTCTGGCCAGCCGGTCAAAGTTTCACCCAGCCGCCCACCAGGCGCGGCAACGGGCGAGGGCGAACGGGCTTGGGGACCGGCCGCCCACCTGGTAACCCTGGTCGCATCAGCATCGGCAAAGCCACCTTAATGTCCCCACCTCCCGCCAACGACACACAGTTCGCCTGGTACCTCGCCGGTGCCGGTGCCTGGTTTTTGGCCTTCGGCATCCAGATGGTGATGTTCTCCTATCTGGTGACGACGGAGCTGCACGGCAGCGAGATGCAGATAGCGTTGGCACAGGCCTCGCTAACCATCGTCTCGATGGCGCTGTTGCTCTTAGGAGGAACGGTCGCCGACCGCGCCGACGCACGACGGGTGCTGATTCTCTGCCACACGGCAGCCCTCATCCCCGCGACCGCACTCGCGGCCATCATCTGGTTCGGCGCGCTGCGCTACGAGTGGCTCATCGTCTACGGCCTCGCGATGGGAGCGATCACCGCGTTCACCATCCCCGCACGCGAAGCGCTGATGGGTGACGTCATCGGCAACGATCGCACCCGTATCCAGCGCGCCGTCACGACCACGATCGGGATAACGTTTCTGCTCCAGATCGTCGGCATGCTGACCGCGCGCTTCGCCGCGCAAGTCGGCGCCGCACCGATCATCTTGATCCAAACCGCAGCCCAACTCGTCGGGCTCTACACCGCCTACCGGCTCTACCCGTCGACGCGCCACAGCGATCACGGCCAAACGGACGGCGGATCGGCAGTCGATCACATCCTAGAAGGTCTGCGCGAGGTCGCAAGCTCGCCTGTTCTGCTTCCGATCAATGTCCTCACACTCGCGATCGGCGTCTTGTTCATCGGCGCGTTCATGGTGCTCCTGCCTTTGATCCTGCGCTCCGAGTTCGGCGCCAGCGTGCAGCAGATATCGACGCTGCAAGCCTCGTTCTGGACCGGCTCGATCGTCGCCTCGATCGTAATCAGCCGCATCGGCAACATCGTCAACCGGGGGCGCCTCATTATCGGCGCGGTATCGACGGGCACCGTGATCCTCGTTGTGATGAGCTTCAAGGGCCCGCTGATCCTGCTCTACGCGCTCGTCTTCATCTGGGGTTGCGGCGCTGGCGTGATGATGTCGATGTCGCGCACGACGGTGCAGGAGCATGCGCCGCCAGCACACCGCGCCCGGATTCTCTCGATCTACCAGCTTGGCTTCACCGGCGGCATGTCGATCGGCGCGCTTCTGACCGGCATCTATGCGACCGCCCTGGGACCCCGCGAAGCCACGCTCGTACCTGCCGCCGTCATGGCGCTCGTCATTCTGTACCTCGTGACCCGCACGAAACTTTGGTCGATCACCGCGCTCAAACACGAAGCGAACGCCCCCGAGTGACCGCCGACAAACCAAAGGCCCCGCTCGCCTATCTGCTTGCGCAATCGCTGCACTTCATGGCGGGCGGGATGATGAACGTCGTCTTTGCCTGGCTGATCGTGCACGAACTGCACGAAAAGCAGGCATGGGTCGGCGTTGCGCAGTTCTTCGCGACGCTGCCGATGCTGTTCCTGATCCTCATCGGCGGCGCAGCCGCCGACGGCCGCCACCTGCCCGCCTATCTTGGCCGCCTACAGATGATGGCCGCCTTCATCCCGATCACGCTCGCCTTCGTCGTGGCGACAGGCCAGCTGACGTTCTTCACGGCGACGGCGGTTCTGACCATCGGCTCGATTGTCTCGGCCTTCATCATGCCCGCCCGCGACGCATTGCTCTCCTACGTCACGCACTCGCCGAGCGAACTTGCGCGCACGGCAGCGATGGCCGTGTCCGCGACGTTCGCGGGCCAGTTGATCGGCACCGCAATCGCAGCAAGCGCCTCCACCGTCGGCGCCGTGCCCTTGCTCGCGCTGCAGGCGTTGCTGATGGTGGCAACTGCCGTGCTCACCTCGCGCGTGCCGCTCGTCAACCCGCATGCGTTCAAGGATCACGTACCGGTAAAGCTCTCGCGCCTGTTCCACGAGATGGCCGACGGTCTCAGAATCGTCGCCGCGGACAAGCGCCTCCTTACGATCATTCTCTACCTCGCAATTCCGGGCCCCCTGTTCAACGGCATGTTTCTGGTCGGCCTCCCGCTGATCGTCCGCGACGTCTACGATGGCGAATCCGCAATGCTCTCCGGATTGATCGGGGCGTTCCTGCTGGGCTTGAGCCTCTCCTCGCTCGCGATGGCCCAACGCAAACCGGTCGAACGGCAAGGCCGTCTGATGATGATCTTGTCCCTGAACAACGTCATCGTCTTCACGCTCGCGTGGTTCGGCCCGCCGTTTTGGGCTTTTGTCCTTCTCATCTTCTTCTGGGGCGTGGGCGCAGGCGCCGGCATGGCGCTGAACCGCGGCATGGTGCAGGCAGCGGCGCCGCCCATCTATCGTGCGCGCGTGCTCTCGGTGCTGCAGCTCACCCAGGTCGCCGGCGGCCCGCCCGGCGCCCTGCTCTACGGGCTCATGGCGCAGGCGTTCGGCATCCTCAACACGCTCTTGATGATACCCATCGTGATGATCGTGCTGTGGCTAAGCTTCCGCTTCTTGACCGACCTCTGGAACTTCCGCCGCGAAGCAGCCCTGGCGGAGACGACCGCGCCGATCGCGCTCGATTAGGAATACTTCCGCTCGCTCCACCACGGGAAGAACGGCGGCATGTCCTTCGACACCTTGTCGGGAAACGCCGCCGGCCGCTTTTCGAGGAACGACACGACGCCTTCCTTCGCGTCGCCCTGCCGCCCGCGGGCGTAGATCGCGCGGCTGTCGATCTTGTGGCCTTCCATCGGATGATCGGCGCCGAGCATGCGCCACATCATCTGCCGCGTCAGCGCGACCGACACCGGCGCCGTATTGTCCGCGATCTCGCGCGCGAGCGCGTAAGCCGTCGGCAGCAGATCGTCGTGCTTCACGACCTTCGACACCAGCCCGCCGCGCAGCGCTTCCTGCGCATCGAACACCCGCCCCGTCGCGCACCATTCCATCGCCTGCGATATGCCGACGAGCCGCGGCAGGAACCAGCTGGAGCACGCCTCCGGCACGATCCCGCGCCGTGCAAACACGAAGCCGAACCGCGCGTTCTCGCTCGCGATCCGCACGTCCATCGGCAACTGCATCGTGACGCCGATCCCGACCGCAGGACCGTTGATCGCCCCGATCACCGGCTTTAGACATTCGAAGATGCGCAACGTCACCCGCCCGCCGCCGTCGCGCACCCCTTCGTGGCTCCAATCGATGGAGCCGTCGCTGTTGACGGGCACGCCCGCCTTTTCGGGCCGGTCCGCGCGCGCCGCATAGTCGAACGTCTTCGCCCCCGCCGAAAGGTCGGCACCGGCGCAAAACCCGCGCCCCGCGCCCGTCACCACGACCGCCCGCACATTGTCGTCGGCATCGGCCATGTTGAACGCCTTGATCATCTCCGCCATCATGATGCCGGTGAAAGCGTTCAACTTGTCGGGCCGGTGCAGTGTCAACGTCGCGACCTTGTCGGCAACTTCGTATTTGATCTCGGTGAAGGACATTTTTGGTTCCTCGTTTGTCGCAAATAGCTTGTCGCTGAAACATAGCGCTCGCGCTTCCCCAACGCACGCCCCTCTCCCTTCCACTTCTGGAAGGGAGAGGGGATGCGGGTGAGGGATAGCCTCGCCCGGAAACCTCAACTCGCAAGTTTCGCGAACGCGTTTGTGCAACCGCGGATCACTTGTCGCTGCGGAACGCCTCCCTCACCCCCGCCCCCTCTCCCTCCCGAAGTGGGAGGGCGAGGGGAGGTGAAAGCTGGACGAACGCAGCGCCTTCGCCATATCTCTACGTCGTCAAAACAAAGCCAATCGTCCGAGGAAGCCGCCCCATGCACCCCTCCGTCCACGCGAAGACGCAGCCCGACAAACCCGCCTTCATCATGGCTTCGACCGGGGAAACCGTAACGTACAAGGAGCTGGACGAGCGCTCGAACCGCGGCGCGCAGCTGTTCCGCAAACTCGGCCTCAATACCGGCGACGGCATCGCGATGTTCATGGAGAACAACGTCCACTACCTGCCGATCGTCTGGGCGGCGCAGCGTTCCGGGCTTTACTTCACCTGCATCTCCTCGCGCCTCACCGCGGGCGAGATCGAGTACATCGTCAAGGACTGCAACGCGAAAGTGTTCATCACGTCCGAAGCGATGGGTGACGTCGCGCGGGAACTGGGCACGAAAATGCCGGGCGTCCAAAAGTTCATGCTGGGCGGCGCCATGCCGGGCTATCGCAGCGGCGAAGAGGCGGTCGCCGGCATGCCCGCGACCCCGGTCGCCGACGAGACGCCCGGCGCCGACATGCTCTATTCCTCCGGCACGACCGGACGGCCGAAGGGCGTAAAGCGCGCCCTGACAGGCGGCCCGCTCGCGCAGGTCAATCCGCTCTTGATGCTGACGAAGATGCTCTATCAGTTCGACGAGAACATGACGTATCTCTCGCCTGCGCCGCTCTATCACGCGGCACCTTTGCGCTACAACATGGCGGTGCAGACGTTTGGCGGCACGTGCGTCGTGATGGAACATTTCGATCCGGAGCAAGCGCTCGCGCTCATCGGCAAATACAAGACGACGCACAGCCAGTGGGTGCCGACGATGTTCGTGCGCATGCTGAAGCTGCCCGAAGCCGCGCGGAAGCAGTACGACGTCAGCGCGATGAAGGTTGCGATCCACGCCGCCGCCCCCTGCCCCATCCCGGTCAAGAAACAGATGATCGAGTGGTGGGGGCCGGTGATCTATGAGTATTACGCGGGCACCGAAGGCAACGGCTTCTGCGCGATCAAATCCGACGAGTGGCTCGCCCATCCGGGCTCCGTCGGTAAGGCTCTTCTGGGCGAGCTTCACATCGTCGGCGAAGACGGCAACGAATGCACGACCGGTGAGGCAGGCACGATCTACTTCGCGAACGGCCCCGAATTCTCCTACCACAACGACCCGAAGAAGACCGCCGAAGCGCGCAACGATAAAGGCTGGTCCACGCTCGGCGACGTCGGCTACGTCGACAAGGACGGCTACCTCTACTTGACCGACCGCAAGGCGTTCATGATCATCTCCGGCGGCGTGAACATCTATCCGCAAGAAGCCGAAAACGTGCTGATCAACCACCCGAAGGTCGCGGACGTCGCCGTCATCGGAGTCCCGAACGAAGATTTCGGCGAAGAAGTCAAAGCAGTCGTCCAGCCCATGAACTGGACCGACGCGACACCGGCCTTGGCCGAAGATTTGATCGCATACTGCAAGCAGCATCTCTCCGCGATCAAATGCCCGCGCTCGGTCGACTTCGAACGCGAACTACCGCGCCACCCGACCGGCAAACTCTACAAGCGCCTGATCCGCGACCGTTACTGGGGTAACCGTGACTCAAAAATCGTCTGACGTCCCGACGGCACCGCTCCGCGCCTCAGGCCCGGACGGCCAACTCGCACGCGACGACTTCACGCCGGAACGCATCGCCGCCTACTCGCAACTCGCGAGCCAATTCGGCGATGCAAAATTCCTCACCGAGGAAGAACGCGAAGCCTCGCGCACCAAAATCATGGCCGAGCACGTGCCGGGCCAAGAGCTTTGGGTCTTCGGCTACGGCTCGCTGATGTGGAACCCCGCGATCCACGTCGACCAAAGCCTGCCCGCCCATGTCGAAGGCTTTCAGCGCTCGTTCTGCATGCGCTTGATGTTCGGGCGCGGCATGCCGGACAATCCGGGCCTGATGCTATGCCTCGTGCCGGGCGGCGCGTGCGCCGGCATCGCCCACCGCATTGCGCCGGAAAACGTCGAAAGCGAAAGCCGGATCCTCTGGATGCGCGAGATGCTGTCCGGCGCCTACGTGCCCACCTGGATCGACATCGACCTCGGCGCCAGGCGCGTGCGCGGGGTGACGTTCGTGATCAACCAAGCCCACCCGCGTTATCTGCCCGGCCTCGCGCACGACGAGAAGGCCGCACGGATCGCCAAGGCCGAAGGGCACCTCGGCACGAACCGCGACTACCTGTTCCGCACCGTTGCGGCCCTTGAAAGCGCAGGGCTAAAAGACGGCTACATCGACGACATTCACGCGCGCGTGTGCGCCATCACGGATCCAGCCAAAGGAGAGCATTCATGAAAGTCATCAAGTTCGCCGACCTCGAACAACATGCCGGCCAGGAAATCGGTCACTCGGAATGGGTGACGATCGACCAGGACCGCGTCAACAAATTCGCCGACGCGACCGGCGACCACCAATGGATCCACATCGACGTCGAACGCGCGAAGCGTGAACTGCCCACGAAAGGCACGATCGCCCACGGCTACCTGACGCTCTCGCTGATCCCCTGGCTCGGCGCGCAGATCATGCGCATCGAAGGCGTCAGCCGCGGCATCAACTACGGCTCGAACAAGGTGCGCTTCACGAACATGGTGCCGGTCGGCGCCAAAGTGCGCGCCAAGCTCAAGATGCTGAACGTCGAAGCGAAAGCCGGCGGCAAGCAGCTGACCAGCGAATATACGATCGAAATCCAAGGCCAAGACCGCCCCGCCTGCGTCGCGGAAACGATCGGCCTCGTGTTTCCGTGATTGGGGTGTTATCGAAACGACACCATATACATTGTCATCCCGGACGTTAGCGAAGCCCGCCGCTAAGCGGCGCGGCGCAGCTTACGCTCCGGGACCCAGGTATGACAGGCTCTCGCCGCGCCCCTAGGTCCCGGGTCTCCGTCCGCTTCGCTCCCGTCGCCCGGGATGACAATGCTGGAGAATGCAAAATGGAAAAAATCAAAAAGACCGAAGCCGAATGGCGTGCGCTGCTGACGCCCGAGGAATTTCACATCACGCGCAAGCACGGCACGGAGCGTGCATTCACCGGCCCCTATCACGACTCGAAAGAGAAAGGCACCTACGCCTGCAAGTGCTGCGGCCTGCCGCTGTTCGCTTCCGACACAAAGTTCGACTCCGGCACCGGCTGGCCCAGCTTCTTTGCCCCAATCGCCAAGGATGCGGTCGCCGAGAAAGCCGACAACACGTTCTTCATGCGCCGCACGGAAGTGCTCTGCGCGCGCTGCGACGCCCACCTCGGCCACGTCTTCCCCGACGGACCGAGACCGACAGGCCTTCGTTACTGTATGAACGGCCACGCGCTGAAGCTGGAGAAGGCGTGATCCGCCTCCGCCCAGCGACGCTCGCCGATGCGCCGGTGCTCAAAGCCTGGGACGAAGACCCCGCCGTCATCGCAGCGACGACGGACGATCCCGATGCGACGGCCGCCTTCGACGGCATCGTCTGGGAAGACGAACTCGCCGCGCAAAGCGACGTCTCGCGCCATTACATCGCCGAACTCGACGGCCGCCCGATCGGCGGCATGCAAATCATCGACCCGCACCTCGAGCCCACGCACTACTGGGGAGACTGCGCGCCGAACCTGCGCGCCATCGACATCTGGATCGGCTCGCCCGCCGACCGCGGCAAAGGCCACGGCGAAGAGATGATGCGCCAAGCCATCGAACTCTGCTTCGCCGACCCAAAGGTCACGGCGATCATCATCGACCCGCTCGCCTCGAACACCCGCGCGCACGCGTTCTACCAACGAATGGGCTTCACCCCCGTCGGCCGGCGCCTGTTCAACGACGAAGACGATTGCCTCGTCCACGAACTGACGCGTGCGGCGTGGCGGGACGCGGATCGCACCAACCGGTGATCGACAAGAGGCTCGCGGCCCATTGGATTGACAATTTCTCCGCTCTGCAATATATTCATTTTGAATATTGGAACAAACCTATGGCCTCGACATCTCTCACGCTCGGATCGCGCTGGGAAAAATTCGTCAAACGCGAAGTCGCAAGCGGCCGCTACGCTTCAACGAGCGAAGTCATACGCGCCGCGCTCCGTGAGTTGGAAGAACGCGGCAAGCGGCTTGAGGCCCTACGCGCACATCTCGATGTCGGCGCACAGCAGGCCAAGCGCGGCGAGTTCGAGGAACGCTCCGTCGAAGACATCGTAAAACGCGCCAAGAAGCGTGCTGCCAAGACGTGAGGCGAGCACGCATCACGCCGCGCGCGCTCGCAGACCTCGATGCCATTGCCGACTACACGTTGGCGCATTGGGGCGAGGCGCAAACCACCAAGTACATCACCGAGCTGATGCACCGCTTTCAATGGCTGGCGGAACACCCTCATGCCGGCCGCACCCGCGACGAGGTCGCCAGAGGCTATCACAGCTACCCGCACGGAGCGCACGTGATCTTCTACGTGGTAGAAGCCGAACAAATCGCCATTATCGGCGTCCCGCACGGCTCTATGGATATCGAAGCGTACTTCAACGTCGACCAGCCTTGACGACTTAGCGACCGCGAGACGATGTCGCCCTCCGGCGAACGCATCCCCGCTTGACGCGCGCCGGCGAGGGCTAACTCGCCCGCTTGATCGTCACCGTGTGCGTCCCCGCTTTCGTCGCCCGTAGGAACACGCAGGGTGACGTCTGTGAGGGCATGACCTCGAGCCCCGGTGCCGCCATCGCGAACGCATCCGGATACTGCACGGTCGGCAGATAGATCTCCGTCGCGGCCCCGATCGACGGATCGGCGTCGAACGTGAACGAGAACACGCCGCTCGCCCGGTCGAACTTGACCTCTTTCAGCGCCCCCTGGGTCCGCCGCACATACGGCCGCACGAACCCTTCGACCGCTCGGCCGCCGGAGTTGATATCGCCCGGGTTGGCCTGCTGATCCCGCGAAAACACCGAAAGGTCTTCCTGGTTCCAACCGTCACCGGTCGCCGCATCGTTGCGGTTGGACGCCGTGTAGTTCCACTGCGTCGAGTTCAGGAGGTGCGTGTCCATCGCGTTGTACATGAGGTCGAGCGCGATCGTGTGCTTCTGCCACGGTCCCGGCGAACGGTCGCCCTTCGCCCAAGCCTGATAGGCCGCACAGCCGTCGAGGTCGTAAGGAATCCCGAACTCGCCGATCAGCGTCGGCGCGCCGCCGGGGATCGTCTTCGAGGCCTCTTTGATGCGCCCCAGCGCCGCCGCATAGCTCGCCTCGATCTCGCCCGGCCCGTTCATCGTCTTCATGTTGAACGGATTGATCGCGACCGGAAACATGAAGTTCTTCGTCGCCAGCGTCACGATATCGTACCAGTGGCTGGCATTCACCGTGCGCTCCGGCGTGCCCTTCGGAAAACCTTCGCCCGTAAAGCCCTTGAACGGATCGAGCTCCGCGAAGATCAGCCAATCGTTGTCGATCTTGCGCACCTCCGCCGCCACCCGCCGGAAGAACGGCGCCATGCCGTCGTGGTCGGCGTCGATCGCGCGCCCCTGGGCGGTCTGGAAGAAGTCCTCGCGCAACACCTCGTGCCCGTTGCCGGTGAGGCGATAAGCCCCCGCCTTCTCGAACGGACAATCGACGCCGTCGCGCCAGATCGACACGCGGTCGGTATTGACCTGTTTCTCGCCCACGATGCCGATGCGCATCTTCGCCGGATCGAATGCAAGCTCCGGGATCGTGCGCGACTGGCCGCGCGCAACCAACAGCCCGTCGATCGGCGACCACGCAGGCCCCGGCCGCACTGGCGAAGGATGCTCCGCCGACCGCTCCACATGGCGGTAGGACATCTCGTGCCCGATCCACCCGTCGCTAGGCTCGTTCAACGTGTCGAACCCCAGCACATGCGGCATGCCCTTCACGCGCTTAGCCACCTCGCGCATCGCGCCGATATAGTGCGACTGCAGATAATCCTGCGCGCTACGCCCGTCGATCTTGAAGTCCGGCACGAAAATGTCGCCGCAGAAGAACAGCGTCCACATGATCGCGTTCGCCGGCATGCGGTAGTTGTTCGCCCACGTCATCATCGGGTAGCGGTCTTCCTGCCGCCCGCGCCGCGCATAGTCGTATTTGTGCTGCATCACATGCGCGGCACCCGAGGCGTGGAACTTCGTGAAGTCGAGCCCCGCCTTCTCGAACGTCCACCCCGGCGCCCCGTCGCCGCCCGACATGCGCGACCACACGTCCTGGTGAAAGTCGATGAACACATAGAGCCCGTAATCGCCCGCCTTGCGCGCGATCTCGGCGAAATAGTCGAGATAAGCCGTGTCGTACAGTCCGGGGCCTGCATGCTCAACCGCCTCCCACGTGGTGAGCAGGCGGAGGCAATTCATCCCCCACGACTTCAACCGCGAGAAATGCTCGTCCGCCTCGGCAAGCGGAAACGGCCGCCCGATGAAACTGACCGTGCGATGATCGGAGAAATCGGAAGGATGGTCGGTCCCGCCCCCCGGATAAGGCACCTTGCAATCCCCGCCGAGGTTGACCCCGCGCAAAATCACCTGCCGCCCGAACGAGTCGATAAACCGATCACCTTTGATAGTCAGCCGATCCACGAACGCCTCCAATAGATGTCGTGGCGACTATTGCGCGGCCGGAGGCAGCGGACAACATCGAAGTGTCGGCAGCGCTACCCCGGTTGACCGGCTCGCTCCAAGAACAGCATGAACTTCGCCAGCGGCCGCTTGAACGCGAGCAGATAGGCGACATGCACGCCGACCAAAAGCATCAACAGATTCGCGAACAGCTCGTGCGCTTCGCCCATCGGCCCTTCCTCGCGTTCGGCACCGGCGCGCCCCTCGTCGCCATCCTCACCGTCCTCGCCGGCGAACACCGCAGCGGCGTCGGCCCGATCGCCGAAGCCGAGAACGTGCCCGCCGTCGAGCGCGATCCCCGTCGCCACGGTACCGAGCAACAACACGGCAATACCGATCAGCAAAACACGGCTCACCGCCGGATGCGTTGCTACGTTGTCCAATTTCAGTCCCGCGAAATGCGGATAGAACCGCGAGAGCCCAAGCTGCGGCAAGCCGGTGAACACCAGCGCCAACCGCACGAGGATCACCGCCGCGACGCCGTAGCCCAGCCATGAGTGAATGGCGCCCCACTCGCCGCTGATGTAGGACGCGACGACAAGAACCAACAGCGCCGCATGAACGGCGCGCAAGCGATGCATAGGGGACATGATATTCACCTGGATCGATTAGCGTTCGCGAGAACCTCGACCGGCGTCCACTCTGGGGGCCTTGATGCATCTCAAGGATGGACACTCTGTAACGATCCCGCCACCCGCACCTCACTCGCAAACGCAGCTCTGGACGCAACAGATATCGACGCAGTTCGTCGCGAACGCGAACGTTAGGGCTGATCGACGCGCCGTCCCGCCCGATAGACCGCAACCTGCTTGCGTGCGTTGCCGATGTCCGCGCCGGGATCGGCGTCAAGCAGGACGAAGTCGGCGGCATTACCCGGCGCAATGCTGCCGGTCTTGCTCGCAAGCGCGAGCACGCGGGCGGCGTTGACGGTCGCCATCGCGATCACGTCGCGCGCAGGTATGCCCGCGGCTTGCAGCATTTCCAACTCGTCGAGCAGCGACGCCCCGGGCGCGATCGTGAGACCGCCGACATCCGACGTGTCCGTTCCGCTGAGCAGCGGCACGCCTGCCTCGTGCAGACGACGCGCGATCCGCTTGAGCCCGCCGATGAACCTCTCCGCCTCAGCCGAGATCGTTCCCTTGCCGCGATCCCGTGCCACTGCCGGATAGACAACGAGCGTCGGCGTCACCGCCACGCGGCGCGAAACCAAGCAGCGATAAAGCCCGTCGGCCGCACCGGACAGCATGTAGGCAATCGCGTCGTCCGCCGTCGCCTTCGGCGTCACCGAAATGTACGCCTCCAGGAACGAGCCCACATGCTCGATGCCGTCCATACCGGCTTCGCACGCGGCAAGCGGATGTACGCCGAGCGGAACGTGCCCGGTCAGCGTCAACCCGCGCTCATGCGCAAGACGCGCCGCCGCCGGCAACAGGGCCGCCGGAAACGCACGGTGAATCTTGATCTGAACGGCGCCCGCCCGCGCCATGTCGTCGACGGCCGTGCGGAGTTCCGCCTCGGTCGTGACCGCGCGCTGGAACGGCGCGAAGGCCTTGCCGTTGAGCGTACTGAAACTGGTGTAGATCGCCGGGCCCGCTGTGCCGACAGCCTGCGCCGCCTTCAGCCGATCGACGTAGCCGCCCAAGTCGCGGACCGACGTCACCCCGTGGCTCGCGAACGCGCCAAGGTCGAGGCCGTCATGTTCCGACGCCCGCGCATGCACGTGCATGTCCCAGAGCCCGGGAATGAGAAACTTTCCCCGCCCGTCGATCGCCTGAGCGGCCGACACATCCCCGTGCGGGCTCCGCTCCACGGCGGCGATCGCACCGCCTCGCACGACGACGCTGCCCGAGAACGGCGCGCCGTCGCCGGGATAGACCGTCACGTCGCGGATCACGAGATCGGCCGGCGGCACCGTCACGCATGCGGCAAGCGTGCAAGCGAACAGCAGCGCAATGAGCGCTCGCACGCGGCGGCAGCTACGCTCAATCAAGCTTGCACTCACCGAGCGGCAGGAACTGCTTGGCGATGCCGATGAAGCTGCAATTCTTCGAGGCGTCGGTCTTCGAGAGGGTCACGTCGTAGATCGAGAAGATCAGGAAATTCCGCTGCACGATGGGCAAGGCCGGCATCACGAGACCGACGAGAGCGCCGCCGATTTGACCCGCGCTGTCGGGATTTTCCTCCCCACGCTTGCGTGCTTCCTCGGTGATCTTGTTCGCGACGTAAGCTTGCACGAACGCGTTGAACTCCGGCCGCGTCGGATTCGTCACGAACAACAGACCGCCGATAATCGCCAGGCCCAAGAGAAAACGCATCGTCCAAGCTCCCCGATTTGCCTTGAAGGGCCAATGTTCTAAGCCGAATACGACCAAAGTGTGGCACGTCAGGCGGCGCGAAAATAGTCGGCGAGCGTCCACAACCCGATGGCGACGAACCCGATACCCGCGATCAACTTGAGCGGGACCATCGCGAGATAACGCTCCGCCATCGTGCCCAACGCGACCGCAATCGCGGTACTCGCCACAAGCGCCGCCGCGGCCGCCAGGAAGACGAGCATCGGATGGGCCTTCTGATCCGTCGCGAACAGCAGCGTGGCAAGCTGCGTCTTGTCGCCAAGCTCGGCGAGGAAGACCGTGATAAAGATCGTGAGCAGACTTTCCATAGGCTGTGTCCCGGTGTGTTATCGTGTTGCGTCTGGTGTAAGAAGAAGTCGCACACGAAGCAACGACGAAGAGAAAGCGCCGCCCGTATGACCGTCTACATCATGGCCCAACTCACGATCAAAGACCGCGCGACCTTCAATGAGTATGTGTCGGGCTTCATGGCAACCTTCGTGCCGTTCGGCGGCAAGGTGCTTGCAGCGGACGAAAACGTGAAGACGCTGGAAGGCGAATGGCCGTACACGCGGTTCGTGCTTGCCTCGTTCAAAGACGAAGCCTCGTTCCGCGCCTGGTGGGACTCGCCCGCCTACCGCGACATCGTCGTCAAATACCGTTTGCCGGCATCCGAGGGCCCGATCGTCCTCGTGCAAGGCTTCTAGTTGCAAGGTCGCACCCATGGGTCACGTCATCGCCACCTTCATCGCCAAGCGCCATGCGGCGGCGGCGCTATCGCGCGCGCTGGGTGACGCGCCCGTCTACAAGCTGAACCATGCTGAGCTCCTGGTCATACCCGTCAGCGACGATGCATTCGACGCCGTCTTGGTCGCCAAGGGCGAAAGCGCGCCAGCGGGTACTGAGTTCTGGCGCCTCAACGAAGCGCTGATGGAAGTCGCCGCCGAAGTCTCCGCGAACTTCGGCCCCGTCGCCTACGCCGAGACCGACTACTTCGGCGGCACCGGCGTTCAGAGCGCCGCCGCCTGGATCCAAGGCAAGCTCGCCATGCCGCCGACGACGCACCCGGCGGGGCCCATCAACGCCGCCCTGCACACGATCGGCCTCGAACGCGCAAACGGCCTCGACGAGTTCGATACGCTGGGACTGGGCGACGTCCGCCGCATGGACGCGTTCGAAGACCGCACACCGGAGGCGCTGGAGCCCGCATGACGGCGAAGCTCCTCATCGCGGCCACGCTCCTGCTCGCCGCTTGCACGTCCTCCGCACCGGGCACGGAGCGCTTCACCGGCCTCTACGCCGACGGCTTCGAGATGCAAGCCTTCACCGTCGACGGGCGCGGCGAGACGTGGTGGGCCCACCTCGAACCGGAAGCGCGCGCTGCGATCGACGCCGCGAAGGGCCCGCAACCGCGCGTCCCCTTCGGCTTCCGAATCCGTGCCGAAATCGAAGGCCGCTTGAGCGAACCCGGCCACTACGGCCACCTCGGCGCCTACCCGCGCCAGCTCACGATCACCCGCGTGATCAGCGCGAAGCTTGAATCTGCGCCTTAAGCCCCCTTGAAACCCCGCCGCCCCGCTCTAACTCCGGTCGAATGCACGGGCCGGGCCCCTCTGGCAGGCGTTTTTTGCGCCTGCGATGTCGGACGTGCTGCTTCAAAGCCATAGCCACCCGAACCGGAAGGGGTCCCCGTGGAATTCATTGCAGACATCGCCTTTGGCGATTTTTTGGGTAAGCCCGTTTGGGCCTGGTTTCTGTTTCTTGCCATCGTAGGGGCCATTCTCGCCTTCGACCTCGGCATCTTCCACCGCAAGGCGCACGTGATCTCAGCTCGCGAGAGCATGCTCCAATCGTCCGTGTACGTCCTGATCGCGCTATCGTTCGGCGCCTTCGTTTGGGCATCCTACGGCGCGGAAAGCGGAATGAACTGGCTGACCGCCTATCTCGTCGAATACTCGCTCGCGCTCGACAACATCTTCGTCATCGCGCTCGTCTTTACCTATTTCGCGATCCCGCGCGAGTTCCAGCACCGCGTCCTGTTCTGGGGCATCTTGGGCGTGATCGTCCTGCGCGCGATCATGATCTCGCTGGGTGCGGCGATCGTAACCGAGTTCCACTGGGTGCTCTACCTGTTCGGCGCCTTCTTGGTCTTCACCGGTTTGAAGATGCTCTGGCTCGTCGACAACAAGCCCGACATCGCTTCGAACCCCGCGCTCGTGTTCCTGAAGAAGCATATCCGGTTCACGGACCAGATCCACGGCGAGAAATTCTTCGTCCAGCTGCCCGACAAGAAGACCGGCCGCATCGTCGCGCACGCCACACCGCTGTTCCTGGCGCTTTGCGTGATCGAGTTTGCCGACATCATTTTTGCGGTGGACTCGGTGCCGGCCGTGTTCCTGATCACGACCGACCCCTTCATCGTTTACACGTCGAACATCTTCGCGATCATGGGCTTGCGCGCCCTGTTCTTCACGCTGTCGGCGATGATCGAGCGCTTCCACTACCTGAAATACGCACTCGCCCTCGTCCTCGTCTTCATCGGCGCGAAGATCTTCATCGCACAGGTCACCGGCAAGATCCCCTCGGAGATCTCGCTCGGCGTCACCTTCGGCCTCCTCGCCGGCGGCGTCGTCTACTCGATCTACAAAACCCGCAAAGCCGAGCGCCAAGCAGCGCTCCAACCGGCGGAGTAACCAAGAAGACTCACACGAAGCAACGAAGAAACAAAGCGAGCCCTTCTTCCGGCGCGAAGCGCCAGCAGCAGCGGCGCTTTACCCTCGGCGCAAAAGGAAGCGCACCCTTTGTTTCTTCGTTGCTTCGTGTGATCCTAACTGAGTGCACCAGCGCGAGCGCGCTGTGCCTCGCTATCGCATGGCTGCCCTCGCCTACGCCTTCGGCGCCAGATCCTTCCAGATCGGCTCGAACTCCGCCTTGACCTTTTGGTAGCTCGCGCGTTCGTTCGCGCGCTTCCAGTAGGCGGCGATGTTCGGGTGATCGGCGAACGGCGCCGACATTTGCGCGTAGTACATCACCGGAATCGCCGCGCAATCGGCCATCGAGAAGTTTGGCCCGCACAAGAACGGCCCGCGCGAAAGCGCCTGATCCCAATAGCCGTACGTGATGGCGACATACTTGCGCGCCTTCTCGGCCTTCGCCTCGTCCTTCGGCCGGAACCCGATCTTCTGAAACAAGAGCTCGATCGCCGGCTCGTTGTAGTAGAGGTCGGTCATGCGATCCATGAAGCGCACGAAGCGAGCCTGCTCGCGATCCTCGGGGATGAGCCGCGGCGTGCCCGGAAACTTGTCCTCGAGATACTCGATGATCGACGTCGACTCCGGCACCTGCCAAGCGTCGTTCGGCTTCAGGAACGGCACCTTGCCGATCGGATTGATCTTCTCGTAGGCCGCCTTCCCATCGGGCGACATCAGGTTCACGAGCTGCGGCTCGAACGAAACACCCTTCTCGTAGAACGCAAGCAAAGCCTTCTGCGAATACGTCGAGAGCGGGCTATAGTAGAGCTTCATTGGCAACCTCCAAAGATCCAACGCCTCTTACGCCCCGAGCCCCAATCGTTGCCAATCACATTTGCGGAAACACAAGCTTTCTCACACAAAGCCACAACGCGGTCTGATCTTCGGCGCACAGCGCCATCATGACCGATGACGCACCTCCGGCGCGTCGGGGGAAGCACCCTTCGTGTCTTTGTTGCTTCGTGTGGTCCCTCTAAAGCACCAACCGCACGCGCCGTTCCGCGGGCGCGATGCTGACGCTGACGCCCGCATCGAAGCGCATGGCGTCGGCCTCGATGCCATCGGCGAAGATCGTGCCCTCCATGCGGCTCTCGACGACGAGCGGCTGATCGCGCGTCACGCGACCCTCGGTGATCGTCGCCCCGAACCCGCGCCCCGGCCACGCTTCGCGCACGACGAAGTGCAGCTCGTCCGCGGCCGGATCGAACCCGGCCTCGGCACCGCGCAGCGACTTCAGCCAGCCAGTCGAACCCGTGCCTGTCGATACGATAAGGCCGCTCGACGATTGCACCTCTTCCGCCTGCCCGAACGCGATGCGATAGCGCGCCGATTGATGCGTCGCGACGCCGACGAAGATGTCGTTTAAGCCGCGTAGCACCTGCCGGTCCGATGTTTGCGCCTCGGCAAGCGTCGCCTCGCGCAACGGGCGGCGATCCGAGAGCACATCGTTCAAAGCCTGCGCAAAGCTGTCCACATTGAAAGGCAACAGTGCGCCCTCGATCGTGGCCGGATCGGGGTTCACCCCGGCGATCGGCTGCCCGTCGAGATACTTGCCGACATTGGCGACAAGCCCGTCTTGGCCCACCGCGACGACAAGGTCGTGCGGCTCGAACAGAAACTGCGCCACCATCGCACGGTCGATCTCGGCAAGCTTCACGTCGGCGGGAAGCGACTTGCGGATCCGTTCCACGGCGCGCGACTGCGCCGTGTCCTCGACCTCCGCCTTCGCGAAGTCCGCACGGCCGCGCTTCGACTGCGCCATGGCGAACTTGGTCTGCCCCTCGCTGCCATAGCGTTGGACGAACACCTGCTTGGCGGTTTGCCGGGTCAGAAGGACGACGCGCTGACGCAAGGCCTACTCCGCCTTCGTGCCGCTCAACTGATTGGCAAGCCGTTCCATCGCATCGGCACCCAGCGACAGCGACGTCAGCGTCGTCTCGCGGTTCGCCCAATCCTTGAACGCCATCGCGTAGATGTGCGAGGCCCCAAGCTCCGTCCACGGCTTCAACCGGATGCGCGAAGCCTCGGCGTCGGCGGTCGCCTCCGCCTTCTTCGTTTCGGCATTCGCCTCGGCCACCTTGCGCCGCTCCGCCTCCAGCGCCTGCTCGTTCGCAAGCGCCCGCTCGGCGAGTTCGCGTTTGTTGGCTTCCTCGCGCAGCTTCAGATCGTGCTCGTCCGTCGTCGCCGCGCGGCGCCGTTCGAACATCGCCGCGTCTGCTTGGCGCAGCAGCTGCTCGCGCAGGTTCGCCTCCAGCGCCTTCTTGATTTCGGGCGTGGGTTTGAGCGCCAGCACCAGCACCCGATCGACCGCGATCCCGTCGGCCGCAAGCCGCTTGTCGTCGCCGATGCCCTTGACGATAACCTGCGAAAGCTCGTCGGACTTGTTCAGCGCCGCATCCAAGGTCGAGCGCACGAGCGCGTCCCGGCAAGCCGTTTGCGCGATCGCCCGCAGACGCTCAACGATCTGCTTCATCGGCTCGGCCCGATGCGCGCCGGTCGCAAGGTCGATCGAGAAATCCTGCTGCTTCGCCGCGACCGCAGGCTCCTTCACGCGGAACGAGATCAACCCCTGGATCGTGATCGTCTGATAGTCCGCCGTCATCGCTTCGACGGCGAAAATCTCGTCGCGCGCATCGGTCGGCACCGCAGCCGCCGTCGCGAACGGCATGTAAACGAACCCCGCAAGCCCCACACCCTGCCGGCGCACGCGGCCGCCCGAATAGAGGATCATGTAATCGGTCGGGCGGGACTTGATGTAACGAAAGCCAAACATGGTACCTCGAGACGGTGGTGACGGCCGCGGCACAGGCCGCTCGCGCGGCGGACGCCGTTGCTGCTGCTGAAGTTCGCGCATTGCACGGTTTGGCATACTTGCGCGGCGGGAGGAACGTGCGGCCGCACTCGCCTCACAGGCGAAAAACGCCCGTCGGTTGATCATCCGGCAGACGCCGTTCGAACCCGCAGGCCGCCGCCAAAAGCGAAAAGTGTTGGCGGTTAGCCATAGTCGGCGACCAACCTAAGGTTCCGCAACGTCTCGATATTGCTCAACCCCAAGTTTCATGTTCCGCTCCTGACGGTATTGGCACGTCCGAGGGGAAAACGGACGGTCAAGTTTGATGGGGGACTTCATGCACAAGTTCACGCGCCTCGGCGCGCTGCGCTCGCTTCTTCTCGCGGGCACGGCATTTCTCGCACCTGCCGCCTTCGCCCAGGAAGCGCCGGCGGAGCAGCCGCCGATGCTGTTGAACTTCGAATTCGAAGCCGAAGACATCCAACCCGTAGCGGGCACGTTACCGCTTGCTGACTACGAAACCACCTCGCCGCTGCAGAACATTGCCGAGATGCTGCGCGAGCGCGGCTTCGACGTGACGTTCGAGAGTCTTCGTCCGGCGATGAATTGGCGCGACGATCTCGGCTCACCGGTCGGCCAGTTCGACTCGACGAACACGCGCCCAAGCGTCGGCATGGTCAACATGTTGCGCGACGACACGAACGCCAGCCTTGGCTTCTGCTCCGGCACTCTGATCAATGCCCGCTTCTACTTGACGGCAGCTCACTGCGTGCGTGACGGCATCGTCCCTGACGCGGTGGTGCGCGCAAGCATCAACTTCAACCCGGCGACAGGGGGCATCTTCACAGGCCCCGGCACTCGCAACGCTGTCAGTATCGTGACCCCCGGCGCTTACGACCCATTCAACTTCTTCTTGGGCCAGGACCTTGCCATCATCGCCCTCGATCGTCCGGTTTACAACATCGCGGGATCGCCGATTGCGACCACCACCACAATCGGTCAGACGCTCAACATTGTTGGTTATGGCACGGCTGGTACCGGCACGCTGCCCAATCAAATCTTCGACGGCCGCCGCCGAATCGGAACCAACTTGAACGAAGGCATTTTCATCACGGATCTCGCCGCGACCGGTACGGTCATTTTTGCGGACTTTGAAGACCCGCTGAATCCGGCCGGGACGGACTTGTTCGGAACGCCGACCGTTACCACACGCGAAGCGGCTGTGGCCCCCGGCGACTCCGGCGGCCCGATCTTCGACTCGTCCGGTCGCGTCCTCGGCGTCGCGTCGGGTGTCGTCACCATCGGCGTCGCCGGCTGGGGTTACGGCTCGGCGCCGTTCTGGACGAACCTGACCGAAGCGCAATATCAGACCTTCATAGCCGCCAACGATCCGCTGCGCTTCTCCTCATCCGCAGCATCGGGCGCCTGGAGCGCAGGCGCCACGTGGAGCGGCGGCATCACGCCGGACAACACGTTCGGCGGCTTCGACGATCCGTTCGCGGTCGCCGACTACACGGTCGGCCAGCGCTTCTACAACGTCACGATCGGCGGCGGACACACGGTCACGCTGAACGACTTCCGCGACATCGACATTTTCAATGTCAGCGCCGGTTCGACGCTGAATGTCGCTGGTGGCTGGCTCGACTTCTGGGGTCAGTCGAGCGTGAGCGGCAACCTCGTCGCGAACGGCACGCTGTTCTCGCTCGACCCGGCCGGCTTTGGCGTCTTGACCGTCAATCCGACCGGCCGTTTGTCGGGCACGGGCAACATCTTCGCCCCGGTCATCAACCGCGGCACCGTCGCGCCGGGCAACTCGATCGGCACGCTCGGCGTTTCAAGCTACACGCAAGCCGGCGCGTTGCTCGAAATCGAGATGAACAACCTCACGGGCGACCTGCTGAACGTCACGAACACCGCCTCGCTCAGCGGCGCCGTCAGCTTCCAGCCGTTCGGCGCAAGCCCCGTGCTCGGTCAAACGCACACGTTCCTGACCGCGGGCACGCGAACCGGCACCTTCACGTCGGTGGTCGACCTGATCCCCGGACCGCTGTTCCCAGTCGTGGACTACGGCGCGGGCTTCGCGCGGGTCACGATCGGCAATCTCTGCACGTTCTCGGACAACAGCGTGAACACGCCGGTCTGCGGCGCGCTCAG
>CAZYGK010000005.1:0-79615 GCA_964647355.1 uncultured Flavobacteriaceae bacterium
CGGGCGCCATGCCCGTCACTATCTGTTGGAACACCCCAACCTCAAACGAAGGAAAATCTCATGAGCGAAATCGAACAAATCGCCGGCCGCATGCGCGAAGCGATCGGCGGCGGCAACGCCGGCCTGAACGCCACGTTGAAATTCGACTTTGAAGGCCAAGGCAACGTCTACATCGACGGCAAGGCGAACCCGAACACGGTGTCGACCGAGAACAAGCCGGCCGATTGCACGATCACCGTCGCGCTCGACACGTTCAAGAAGATGGCCGCGGGCGAACTCGACGGCACGACCGCTTTCATGCAGGGCAAGCTCAAGGTCGCCGGCGATATGTCGGTCGCGATGAAGCTTGGGCCGATCCTCGCCAAGGCGCGCGGCTAGTCTTAAGGATGGCCCCCGAAGGGCCACCACCCGATCTGGTGACGGTGCCGGGCAATCCGGCACCGCCCGGCGCCATCGTCGAATGGCTGACCCTCGGCGACGGCGTGAAGTTGCGCACGGCGCGCTGGATGCTGCCCGCACGCGACACGCACGGCACTGTCGTTCTGATTGGCGGCCGCACCGAGTTCATCGAGAAATACTTCGAAGTGGTGGGCGAGCTGCTTGCGCGCGGGCTCTCCGTCATCACGTTCGACTGGCGCGGCCAAGGCTTGTCGAGCCGCGCGTTGCCCGAGCACACGAAGGGTCACGTACGCGACTTCTCCGAGTTCGACGGCGACCTCGCTGCCGTGATGAACCGCGTTGTGCTGGAACACGGGAAAAAGCCCTACATCGCGCTCGCGCATTCGATGGGCGGCAATGTCCTCTTGCGCTATCTGCACGACTTTCCGCACGAGTTCGAATGCGCGGTCTTGACCGCGCCGATGCTTGCCGTGAAGACGGCGCCCTACCCGCCGTGGTTCGCGCGCGCAATGGCCACGGTATCGACGGCGGCCGGCCAGGAATCGGCCTTCGTCTTCGGCGGCGCCAAGCAAGATCCCATGGCCCAAGTGTTCGAGACGAACGGCGTGACGACGGACAAGGGGCGCTTCGACCGCTTTATGGCCTGCCTGAAGGCCGAACCGAGGCTCGCCCTAGGTGCGCCGACCTTTGGTTGGCTCGAGGCCGCATACCGCTCGATGGAGTTGGTGGCCAGCGAAGAGTTCGCGCACGGCATCGAAACCCCTGTGCTTCTCATCGGTGCGGCCCACGATCAACTTGTTCATCCCGGCGCCGACATGACGCTGATCAAGCGGATCAAGCGCGGCATGTACGTGATGCTAAAGGCCGAACACGAAATCATGATGGAGCGCGACGACATTCGCGCGGCCTTCTGGGCCTGCTTCGATCCGTTCGTCCGCGGCCTGACCCCGGTCGCTCAACACGCCGCGGCCGACAGAACCTCGATGACGGCCGCGTGAAGAGTGACGTCGCCGCAGGCGACGACCTGTCCGCCGTCCATCGCGGGTTTCCCCTGCCACGTCGTAACGATCCCGCCCGCATTCTCGATGATCGGGATCAGCGCCTGAATGTCCCAAGCCTTAAGTGACGACTCCACGATCACGTCGATGAACCCCATCGCCAGCAGACCATAGGCGTAGCAATCGCCGCCGAACCGGGTCAGACGCGCCTTGTCCGCAATCTGCCAAAAGGCCGTCGTTTCGCGTTCGTCGAAGTAGCCGACAGGCGAGGTCGTCGAGAGCACCGCGTCTTTCAGCGAACTGCACGCCCGCGTCTGCAGACGGCTCCGCCGTCCTTGGGCATCCCGAAACACGGCCTCACCGTTCGCCGCGACCCACCGCTCGCGCGTATATGGCTGGTCGAGCACGCCGGCGATCGGTCGCGCACCGTCGTTGAGCGCGATCAGCGTGCCCCATTGCGCCATGCCGCACATGAACGCCCGCGTGCCGTCGATCGGGTCGAGAACCCAGGTGAGCGGCGACGATCCGCGCTCATGCCCGTGCTCTTCGCCCAGGATGCCGTGCGAGGGGTGGCGGCGTTTGATCTCCGCGCGGATGACGGCCTCGGCCTCGCGGTCGGCCTCGGTGACGGGGTCAAAGCCGCCATCGCCGTGCTTGTTGTGCACGGCGATGCGTTCGCGAAAGTGCGGTAAGATTGCGCGCCCCGAAAGGTCGGCAAGCTCACCCGCAAATGTCGCGAGCTCTGAAATCTGATTGTACGTAAGGGCTGCGGTCATCGCGAGGGACACTCGCGGACCGCATCACCTCATGTCAATCGCGCACGGCACTCAAGCCGGGGCGTGGTGCCGGCGCCGGAGACTCCGGCGCGCCGCTGAGCGCTTTTGCAAGCTCCAGCAGGCGACGGCGCGGACCTTCGTCGAGCCCGTAATAGGCGCGCACCAAATCCATCGTTTCCTTGTTCTGCAACAAGCCGTCATCGGCGGTCGCGGCATTGTCGCCGGCGAGGCCTTCGAAAAAGAACGACACCGGCATGTCCAACGCGCGGGCCAAATCCCACAGACGCGACGCCGAGATGCGGTTCGCACCACTCTCGTACTTCTGGATTTGCTGGAAGCGGATACCCACCGCTTGCGCCAACTGTTGTTGCGTCATTCCCAGAAGCCAGCGGCGATGTCGCACGCGCTGGCCGATATGCAAGTCGACAGGGTTCTTCACGAGCCTTCCCCCAATGCTTCGCGATAACCGGTACGTGCCGGTTACGAACAATCCAACTTTAAGTCTAAACCCCAGAGGTGCAACCAAAAGTTGGCCACCCAAAGTCCTCGCCACCGTGCCTGGAGAATTGAGGAAAAGCAACCGCTTAGCCGCCATGGCTCAAGTTGCCAGATTGCAAAATTACCAGTGGAACGTGCAAATCGCACACACTGTTGCAAAAAGGGAACCGTTACGTCTCGGAAGCGCTTGCCCTTGCGTACTTTTTGCGGTCGTTCGGATCCAGCCAGCGCTTGCGCAGACGGATCGATTTCGGCGTCACCTCGACCAGTTCGTCGTCACCGATATAGGCAATCGCCTGCTCGAGCGTGAGCAGCTTGGGCGGCGTTAACCGAACCGCCTCGTCCTTGCCGGCAGCCCGGAAATTGGTGAGCTGCTTGGCCTTCAGCGCGTTCACGTCCAGGTCGTTGTCCCGGCTGTGCTCGCCGATGATCATGCCCTGATAGACCTTCGTGCCCGCCTCGATGAACATGAAACCGCGCTCTTCCAGATACCAAAGCGCATAGGTCTGCGCTTCGCCTTCGCGATCGGCGATCAGTACGCCGACGCGCCGCCCTTCGATCGTGCCGCGATGCGGTCCGAAGTCGCTGAACACCCGGTTCATGATGCCGGTGCCGCGCGTGTCGGTCAGGAACTGACCGTGGTAGCCGATCAAGCCGCGCGACGGCGCCAGGAACGTGAGCCGCGTCTTGCCGCCGCCGGACGGACGCATGTCCGTCATCTCGCCCTTGCGCAGCGACATCTGTTCGATGACGACGCCGGTATAGGCATCGTCGACATCGATCGTGATTTCCTCGATCGGCTCAAGACGCTCGCCGTTCGGCCCGTTGCGGAACAGCACGCGCGGCCGCGAAATCGAGAGTTCGAACCCCTCGCGCCGCATCGTCTCGATCAGAACGCCGAGCTGCAACTCGCCGCGTCCCGCAACTTCGTAGGCGTCGGCGTTCTCGGTTTCCTTCACCTTGATCGTGACGTTGCTCTCGGCCTCCCGGAACAACCGCTCGCGAATGACGCGGCTTTGAACCTTTTGTCCCTCGCGCCCCGCATACGGGGAATCGTTAATGCCGATCGTGATCGCAATCGTCGGCGGATCGATCGGGTTGGCTGGAATGGGGGCCGCAACGTCCGGATCGCACAGCGTATCGGCAACGGTAGACTCGACGAGACCCGCAATCGCGACGATATCGCCAGCCGCGGCTTCGTCGACCGGAACGCGCTGAAGCCCGCGAAAAGCCAGCACTTTGGTGATCCGCCCGCGCTCGACAAGCGAGCCGTCGCGCGACAGAGCTTTGATCGGCCGGTTCGCCTGCACGACGCCGGACTCGATCCGCCCCGTCAGAATGCGCCCGAGATAGGGGTCCGCCTGCATCACGCGCACCAGCATCGAAAACGGCTGATCGGGTGTCCCCTTCGCCGCGATCGACGGCGGCGGCACATGGGCCACGATCGTCTCGAACAGCGGCGTCAGATCCTTGCGCTCGTCTTTCTCAAGATCGCGCACCGCCCAGCCCGAGCGCCCGCTCGCATAAAGCATCGGAAAGTCGAGTTGCTCGTCGTTCGCGTCCAAAGCGGCGAACAGGTCGAAGACGTCCGAATGCACTTCGTCGGCCCGTGCATCTTGCCGGTCGATTTTGTTGACGACAACGATGGGCTTCAAGCCCAGTTTCAGCGCCTTCGACGTCACGAACTTCGTCTGCGGCATCGCCCCTTCGGCCGCGTCCACCAGCAGAACCACGCCATCGACCATCGAGAGAATGCGCTCGACCTCGCCGCCGAAATCGGCGTGGCCGGGCGTGTCGATGATGTTGATCCGCGTGCCGCGCCACTCGACGCTCGTGCATTTGGCCAGGATCGTGATCCCGCGCTCGCGCTCGAGCTCGTTTGAATCCATGGCGCGCTCGGCCACCTGCTGGTTCTCGCGGAACGTCCCGCTTTGCTTCAGCAGCTGATCGACGAGTGTCGTCTTCCCATGGTCGACATGGGCGATGATGGCGATATTGCGCAGGTTCATTTGGGGGTTCTTGCTGCGCCGCAGCGGCGCGAGGGGCGGGGTATAGCCACTCCCCCAGACCCCGGCAAGGCAGGAAACCCGCGCGAAAAGCCGCGCCATTTACCCGTTGGTAAGCGCTTCTAGGGGCGATTCTTAAGCGCTTGGGCCTAGTGTTTCCGTCAGGAACCAGCGAAATGACGCCCGCGCACGCACAACCGCTTCCAAGCGATCCGGATCGCCGGCTGAAGGCCAGGCTCGATCTCATCGTGGCGTCGATGTGGCCCGTCGCATTGGTCAATCCGGTCTGGGCGGCGATGTTCGTCATTCCGTTCTACGGCCCGCTGCCGGCCTTTGGCATGGTATCGCCGGAGGCGTTTGCGCTCATTGTCGTGTTGCACACCGCTGCGGCCGCCGGCGCTTTCGCGGTCAAGCGGTGGGCGACCGCGCACAAGCCGGAACCCCGTCGCTTGTTGGCGGTGCTTGCTGCGTTTCAAACCGTGGCCGCGCTCACCTGGGCGATAACAGCCGCGGTATGCTGGGTCGAAGGCAACGACGCGAACAACACGCTCGTCGCTCTGATCATCATCGCCAATATGTGGGCGCTCGTGCTGACCCGCGGCTACCATCCGGTTCTGTTCGGAATCGGTCTGGGCGTCATGCTCGCCGCGTTCTGGTCCTTGGCGATCATGAGCGACGGGCAGGCGGCCAAACTGTTCGTATTCCTGATTCCGGTATTCGCCGCCTATGCGTGGCTCATGGGCGTGTCGTCACGCGATCGCGTCGATCAGCTGTTGAACGCGCGTTTCGCGCTCGAAGACACGGCTGCGGCGCTTGAAGCGGCGCGCGCCGACGCCGTTGCCAAGACCCAGCAAGTCGAAGCAGCCAGCGCCTCGAAATCCGCCTTCGTTGCGAACATGAGCCACGAGCTCAGAACGCCGCTCAACGCTATTCTGGGCTTTGCGGAGATGATCGAAGCGGCGGCCGTCGGGCCCGACATCTCGCCGCAATACCGTGGCTATGGGCGCGACATCCGCGAGTCCGGCGGCTACTTGCTTTCACTCATCAACGACATGCTCGACGTCGCCAAGATCGAAGCCGGCCGCATGGAACTCGATCGCCAATTCCTCGATGGGCAAAGTGCGATCGACGGTGCCCTGCGCCTCATCGCCGGCCGCGCCGAACTGAAGGGCCAGACTTTGACCGCAAGCGTCGAAGAGGGCGTCGCGCCGTTTGCCGACGAGCGCGCCTTCAAACAGATACTCGTGAATCTCCTGTCGAACGCCGTGAAGTTCTCGCCCCAAGGCGGCACGATCGATGTCAACTGCGAGCGTATGCTCGACGGCGGCGTGCACATCGCCATCGGCGACACCGGTCCCGGCATTCCCGAAGACAAGGTCGCGCAACTCTTCCGCCCGTTCCAACGCTTGGACAACAGCTACCAGAGTGGCGCTGGGGGAACTGGGTTAGGCCTCGCGCTTGTGCGCGGTCTAGTCGGCCTGCACGGCGGCCGCGTCTGGGTCGAAAACAAGAAGACGGGCGGCCTCATCGCCCACGTCGAACTCCCCGGCCGCGAGGTCCGCGCCGCCGCGTGAGGCGGCGCGCGCTACTTCACATCAACCCAATCGCCGCTCTCGTGGTCGAGCCGCGTCAGCCGGCCGTCTTCGAAATCGAAGTGCATGCCGTGGATCTTCAGCCGTCCCGCGTCCATGCGCTCGCGCACCCAGGGATACGCCGAGAGATTCATGATGCTGTTCTGAATGACCGCTTGTTCGGACGTGCGCCGCTTCTCGGCCTCGCCGAGGTCGTCGAAGTTCGGCGGCAGAAGCTTTCGTGCCGGCGCTGCAACTTCCACCCAAGGCTTGAGATAGTCGTTTTCGGGAAGTCCGGTGCCGTTATTGACCAATGCGTGCACGCCGCCGCACCGCGCATGGCCCTTGATCACTATGTCCGTGACGTTGAGCACCTTGACCGCGTACTCGACGGCGGCACCGATCGAGCGCGGTCCTCCGTCGGGGTGATAGGGCGGAACGATATTGGCGATGTTGCGCGCCACGAATATTGCGCCAGGCGGCGTGTTGAAGACGACGCTGGGCGACACGCGGCTGTCGGAGCACGAAATGATGAGGATCTTCGGCTTCTGCCCCTTCGCGGCCAGCCGCTCGTACTGGCGGCGGCGGCGTGTGAAGGTCGTACGATGAAATTCGCGATAGCCTTCGATCAGCCTGTCGATAGGCCTTGCACTCCAAAACAGCATTCGAACCCCTCAACGCAAGTCGCAAGGGCGTATGCGAGTCTCTCGTCGTGGGCAACAGACCCGCGGGGTCACAGCATGCGGCGGGTCAATGCAGACACCAAAGTGCAACAACCGGACAATTGATTTTCGCCCAGCGTGCGAACTGCCCGATACCGATGCACCGGACCAGATTAACACAACATCTGTGTAGTTTTCAGCGCGGTGTCATGCTGCGAGCGGCCAGCAGCGCCTTTTGCAGATTCTTGGCAACGAGTACCGAAGGCTTCTGCGTGAGCCCGAGTGCTTTGATCACGGCTTCAACATCGGGCTGCACGTTCGTGAGAATGGTGGTCGTGCCACGCCGGGCGGCGTCGTCGATAAACTTCTCGAGCGCGGCAACGCCGGAGGCGTCGATTAGCGGAACATTGCCCATGCGCAGGATGAACGCCTTAGGCGGCGTACGCAGGCGTTCAAGAACGTCGCCAAGTCGTGCCGCCGCTCCGAAGAAGAACGGCCCATTGATTCGAAAGACTTCCACGTCGCTCGGAATGTCGGTCCGCCGCTCGTAGATGGGGCGCTCGCGGGAGAAATCGTCGACGTCTTCGTCGATCACTTTCGCCGCCGCCGAAATCTCGACGGCGTTCGCCATGCGGTGCATGAAGAACAGAGCTGCCAGCACGACGCCGATCTCGATGGCGGTCGTCAGGTCCGTAAGCAGGGTCAGGGTGAACGTGGTGAGAAGCACCGCGCGATCGGCCGGCGGCGCCTTCATCAGATGCCGGAAGTTCTTGATCTCCGCCATGTTCCACGCGACGACGACGAGAACCGCCCCTAGACTGGCGAGCGGCACGAAGCTGGCGAGCGGCGCCAGCACAAGCAGGAACAGCAGCAGAAAAAGCGCATGCATGATCCCGGCGACCGGCGAATAGGCGCCGGCCCGGATGTTCGTCGCGGTACGCGCGATGGCGCCGGTTGCCGGGACGCCGCCGCACAGCGACGATGCGACATTCGCCACACCCTGCGCGACGAGTTCGCAGTTCGAGCGGTGGTGCCGTCCGGTCATCCCATCCGCGACCACCGCCGACAACAGCGACTCGACGCCCGCTAGAAACGCGATCGTGAACGCGGAGGGCAAAAGCTCGCGGATACGCGCCAGTGTGATATCCGGAAGCGCTGGCATCGGCAGCGTCGTGGGCAAATCGCCGAACCGCGTGCCGATCGTGGCGGCCGGGAGGCTGAGCGCCCAGACGCAAAGCGCCCCGATCCCAATCGAAAGCAAAAACATCGGCCACTGCGGCCGCCACAGCCGGCAGGCGATGATGATGGCAAGCGACGTCATGGCGACGGCGAACGTCGACGGTTCGAACGTGCCCAGTGCCGCCGTGTAGGTGATCCACTTTTCCATGAAGTCGCCGGGATTCTGATCGAGCCGAAGCCCCAAGACCTCGGCGACCTGGCTCGTGAAGATGATGAGCGCGATCCCGCTCGTGAAGCCGGTGACGACCGGTGTCGGCACGTATTTGACGAACGTGCCGAGTTTCGCGAACCCCGCAAGGATCAGCATGAAGCCCGCCATCAGCGTCGCGATGACAAGACCGTCGTAACCGTGCGTCGCGATCACGTTGAAGACGACGACGACGAATGCGCCGGTCGGACCGCCGATCTGGAAGCGGCTCCCGCCGAGCGCTGAGATCAAGAACCCGGCGACGATGGCGGTGTAGAGCCCGCGATCTGGTGTTGTGTTGCTCGCCACCGCGAGCGCCATCGAGAGCGGCAACGCGACGATGGCGACCGTGAGCCCCGCGAGCGCGTCCGCGCGGAAGCGTGCGAGGTCGTAGCCCTCCTGAAGCACGGTCACGAGCTTGGGTACGTAAAGCCGCCAGTAGGGGGCGCGCGCGCCCACGTCTTGAGTCATCGAGACCCTCAAAACACATAACCGATTTGTAGTATAGCGCGGCGATCGTAAGAGCGCGTTAACTCGTTTGCGGTTGCGCCAGGTTCGCCAAGAACTGCCGCGTACACGCCTCCCACGAGAAGGCCGTCGCGAAGGCACGACACACTTCGGATTTCAGCGTCAGCGCGCGCCGCGCGGCGGCGCCCAAATCCTCATCCAGCACGCCGGCCGTCGCGTTGCCGCCGATAATGTCGTTCGGCCCTTGCACCGGATAGGCGGCGACAGGCAGTCCGCTCGCCAGCGCCTCGAGCACGACGAGCCCGAACGTATCGGTGCGCGACGGGAACACGAACACGTCGCTCGCCGCATAGTAACGCGCGAGCTCCGGCCCGAACTTCGGCCCCGTAAAGCGCACGTTCGGGTATCTCGCCCGCAGCTCGGCAAGCTGGGGCCCGTCGCCGACGACCAGTTTCGAACCCGGCAGATCGAGCTTCAGGAAGTCCTCGACGCTCTTCTCGATCGCGACGCGCCCGACATAGAGAAACACCGGCCGCGGCAGATCGAGCCAATCCTTTTCGCCCGGCTTGAAGAGATCGACATCGACGCCGCGCGACCAAAGCCTGAGATTCTGAAAGCCGCGGGCTTCCAAGTCGCGTTCCAGCGTGCGCGTCGCCACCATCACTGCGGTGGCCGGCCCGTGAAACCAGCGCAAGCCTGCATACGGCCAAGACGGCGGAATGCCGAAGCGCGCGTTGATGTACTCCGGAAAGCGCGTATGGAACGACGTCGTGAACGACAGCCCGCGCCGCATGCAGTTGCGCCGTGTGGCAAGGCCGAGCGGCCCTTCCGTCGCGATGTGGATCGCGTCCGGTTGAAACGCATCGATCACGCGCCCAACCGCGCGCCGCGCAAACAGCGCCAAGCGAATCTCGGGATACGTCGGCATCGGCACCGTTCGAAAGCCTTGCGGCGTCACGAACTTGACGACGTGCCCAAGCCACTCAAGTTCGCGCCCCAGCGTCTCCAGTGTGCGCACCACGCCGTTGACCTGGGGCGCCCACGCGTCGGTCGAGATCAGTATCCGCATGCGTGCCTGGATTGAGGGTTCGCAGCCGCTATTTCGCAGGCTTCCAGGCGCCACAGCAACCGATGACGCAACGGAATCCCCGTCGCGATTTGTTGCACCGCAACAATAATTCTTGAATGCAAGCGCGCTCCAGGTACCCGGCGCAAGCACCAGGAAAAAGAGAAGAAACACAGATAAATCAAAGCGTTAACGAACGACCCGCTGGAATCTGTGAACATTTAGCGCTTGATTTACTCGTCCACTGCTTCCATATTTGTGCAGCGCAGTAAGGCGCAAGCCTTGCTCCGCAGCCCATTCCTGGGCGTTTCCTCCCTTAAACTTGGGCCGCTTGGCACCCGCCTCGCGGCCCTTTTTCTTGGGCTCAGCCTTCGCGCCACCAGCCGCCGGCCGAAGGCACGCCGTTCGCGCCGCCGTTCAGCGCGCGCTGCATCAAGACGATGTCGACCCAGCGCCCGAACTTGAAGCCGACGCCTTCGACCGTTCCCGCATGCGTAAACCCGTGGCGGGCGTGCAGGCCGATCGACCCCGCGTTGCCGCTATCGCCGATCACCGCCACGACCTGCCGCACGCCGAGCGCCTCGCAGCGTTCGATGAGCGGTGCGAGCAGCGCCGATCCCGCTCCGCGCCGCCGGTAGTCGTCGCGGATATAGACGGAGTCTTCGACCGTGTAGCGATAGCCCTTGCGCGGCCGGAACAGCGAGGCATACGCAAAGCCGACCGGCACGCCGGCGTCGGTCGCCACCAACCACGAAAGCCCATGCGTCAGGGACGTGCGCCATTTCTCCTCGAAGTCGACGACGGACGGCGGCACTTCGTCGAACGTGCCGAGCCCGTGCAAAACGTGATGCGCGTAGATCGCCTGCAGCGCGCCGATGTCGCCGATGCTCGCGTCGCGAACCTGAAGCGTCATTGCGCCGCTTGAGCGGATGGCACCGTCGAACGCAAGAAGCGCCAATCGACCTCGCCCATCGCGCGGATCAGCGTTGTCATGGCAAGCGTCACGCGCTTCAAACCGGCCGTACGCTCGATGCGATCTTCATCCATATAGAGTGCGCGGTTGATCTCGATTTGCAGCGCGTGCAAGCCCAAAGCGGGCCGCCCGTAATGCTCCGTCGAAAACCCGCCCGCGTAAGGATTGTTCCGCACCACCGCAAAGCCCTGCATGCCCAGCGCCCGCTCGATCATGTCGGTCAGCCGCCTGGCGCACGACGTCCCGAACCGGTCGCCGAGCACGATGTCCGGACGCGTTGCGCCGATGTCCTGGTCGAGCGGGCCACCGACGGACGGCATCGAGTGGCAATCGATCAACACCGCGTAGCCGAACTTCTGATGTGCCGATTCGATCTGCGCGCGCAGCGCCGCGTGATAGGGCTTGTAGTAAGTCTCGATCCTGGTTTGCGCCTCCGCGAAGGTGAGCTTGCGCGGGTAGATCTCCGCCCCATCGCGCACGACGCGCGCGATCGTGCCCAAGCCCGCCGCAACGCGCGGACTGCGCGCATTGACGAACGGCGGCAGCGGCCCGTCGAACATGGCAGGGTCGAGCTCGTAGGCCTCACGGTTCGGGTCGACGAACGCGCGCGGGAAATGCGCTTTCAGAAGCGGCGCGCCCAAAGCCGGCGCCGCCCCGAAGATTTCATCCACAAAACTGTCTTCCGAACGCCGGATCGCCGTCCCATCGAGACGCGTCGCCTGCAAAAAGCCCTTGGGATAAACCCGCCCCGAATGTGGAGAAGCAAAGACGAACGGCAGGGTTTGTTCCGCCGGTGCGACCACCTCGAATGGGGGATCGATAGAAGGCCCCCGCTTGTCGCTACCGCCCGTTAGCCGCACGTTTTAACCTTTGTTTGAGGCCGTTAGTGGAACATCGTTGGCTTGCGCGATCAAGCCCGCTGCCGCCGCATGCAGGTTGCAAAACTAACCCTTTGGCGGCAAAGGCTTGGCTGTTGCAGCGATTCCGCCGTAAGATTCGCGGGTGCGTTGCCGGGGGTGGCCGGCAAACAACCGTAAACCGGGGGCACGAAGGGAACCATGGCGAAGATACTGCTCGCGGAAGACGACGAATCGATGCGCCGTTTTCTGGCGACCGCTCTGGAGCGAGCCGGCCACGAGGTCGCCTCGTTCAGCCAAGGCGATGAGGCGCTCGACTGCCTCGAAGCGGGCAGCCGCTTCGACCTCCTCTTGACCGACATCGTCATGCCCGTGATGGACGGCATCGAACTCGCCCGCAAAGCGGCCGACGTCGCGCCCGGCATGAAGATCATGTTCATCACCGGCTTTGCCGCGGTCGCGCTGAACCCGAAAAGCAACGCCCCGAAGGACGCCAAAGTCCTCTCCAAACCGTTCCACCTTCGCGACATCGTGACCGAAGTCGAACGCTTCATGGCGGCGGCGTAGGTCGTAGACTCCAACGCTAACGAATGAGCGCTTGTCCTGGAAGTCGGCGCTCCCAGGACTCGTGCACCCCATTGAATGTTGAGCGCCCTGCTCGCTAACACTTCGTTTACCGCGAAGCACCGACCGTGGCCCCTTGAGCATATTCGGGGGGAAGTGCGATGCGCGTATTCGGGGCCACAGTGGCCATAACGGCCGTATTCTGTGCGTTTGCCGCCGACGCTGACGACACCGTGGATCTCCGGGACACGATGGCCCGCGTGGAAGCGCTGATGAAGGGGCAGGGCGTCGATGTTGCGGGTTACGCGACAAGCGCCGCGCCCGCGCTCGAATTCGTGAGCGCCGCGCACCCATACCTGCAAGGCAACGACGGCGGCTATGCCGGCGGCGTCGTCTACGTCAGCGACGAGCGCATCGAAGCCTGCACCGACCTCATCCTGATCCACGAACTCGTGCACGACGCGACGGTCAAGCACCGCCTGTTCGCATCGGTCCCGCTCGCCGACCTCAAAGACGCGATCGAAGCGCTTGCCGACGCTGTCACCGACGACGCAGCCGCATCGCCCTACCGTCCCGGCTGCGTGACCCACCGCCGGTTCGCCTGGAAAGGCCCGGAATTGGCCAAGCTCGCCATGGCCGCACCCGCGCCTTAACACCTTGTTTTGAAGGGGCAGCATCGCTATACGGTTCGCCTCCCGAACGCGGGTCTTGGCCCGCGGTTCGACTGAAGTGTGGGCGTGTAGCTCAGCGGGAGAGCACTACGTTGACATCGTAGGGGTCACAAGTTCGATCCTTGTCACGCCCACCACCCTTCGCCTTCGGCTTCGGGTGGCTTACGCCACTTGAGTGTCCCCCGACTTGTCCGCCGTAGCTTTAGCGAAGGCGGAAGCTTGAGCGAAGCGAAAGCGAAGGGGGACTGGATCGCCCCCCTACATCGTCTCGTTGTAGTGCCGCCCGGCAAACGTCATGGGCTGCGACAGCCACATCACCATGATCATGTCGCGCACGCCCGACGTCGCGCCGAGCAGCTCGCGCCCGTGATAGCTCTGCCGCTGCGCGCAATCGTTGACGGCGAACGCACCGGCGCTGTTGCTGAGGAACGGGAACCGCTTGGTCTCCTTGTACGAGCGCCCGAGCAGCCGATAGGCGAGCGGCAGCTTCGTGTAGAGCGACGTACCGAGATCCGACTGGCCCTCGCTGTGCGGCAGATAGAACAGCATCGTCACGACGCGCGGCTGCCCGTCCGGATGCGGCTTGATCCGGTAGTCCTGAAAATCCCTGACCAGCGACACGCTCGGATACATCGGCTGCGCGAGCACGTCGTCGGGCGCGCAGCCCAGCCGTATCGCCACATCGTGCCGGAACTTCGTGAAGACGGCGCGCCGAACCTCGTCGCCTTCCAGCGCGGAGGTGATGTCCTTCCAGAGCGCCTGCTTCGCCGGTTCGATGCGTTCGATCTCGCCTTCCGACAGGAACAGCTGGTCGCGCGTGGATTCGCCTTTGTCGTTGTGCCAGCGCTTGATGTTGAGCGGCCGGTACGCGCTGCGCGCCGGCAAGCCCGCCATGATCGCGCCGTACACATCGTCGGGAAACACGTCGCGGAAGAACGCATGCTGAAACGGCGCATCGCAGACGTCGGTCGTCTGCACGCAATGCACGAGATGTTCGACGATCCGGTCGCGGCGCGAGGGCGCGGCGGCGTGCGCGGACGGCGCCCGAACAGGCGATGCTTCGACGATCGACATGCGCGCAATTCCCCTGACTGGCCTCGGAGCGCATGTGGCACGCTGACGGCGCAGTCCCGCGTTGATCTGCGTCAAGGCCAACCCCTTGGCAGGGGAGGAGAGGGGGTACCCAACCCATTTCCGAGCGAACAACCCCATGTACCCGAGAGTTAGGGGTGAAGCGTTTCCCGATTTCGCTGCCCCCCTCGCTCTGTCATCCCGGCCGAGCAAAGCGGAGCGGAGCGAGAGCCGGGACCCAGGGTCGACGCTCCCAGCGTTGCCGGACGGCACGTCATCCCTGGGTCCCGGCTCGTAAGCTACGCCGCGCCGCCCGGCGGCGGGCTTCGCTAACGTCCGGGATGACAGTGTTGAGGATGGAAACGCCCGAGCGTCAGCCACGAGCCTGCGCGCCTCGCGGACGAGCGCGCGCAAACCGGCCGCTTCGCGCGCCCACGCGGCACCTCTGACGCCATGTTTCCAAGCATTGCGATTGCCGAGCGGCGCCCCGCCGCGCGCGCCGTGAAAGCGGCAGACGTGACAGCCGCGAACGGCCGGCGCCCGGCACGGCAGCTTCGTCCGCTTCGAGCGGCTACGGCAGCGCGGCGCCGTTTGCAGCCTTGTGACCATTGAGGGCATGACCGTTTCCTTTGCGCGGGGCCGGGGCGTGCGGCCCGGGGATGCGAGGCACGGGGCTCATGTCGAGACCGCTCTCGCCGCGAATGACGCGGTGCTCCACGGTGACGGTCTTGGGCAAGCCTACGCCGCGGCGCCGATCGAGCGCCTCGACCAGCGCCGCGTAAGACCGCGACAGCCGCGCCGCATGCGCCAAATTCTCGGCCCGAGCCGCTTCCGGCGTGACCGGATGGGCCGCCCGGCGAAAGCACTCCATAGCGGCGTTGTGACAAGCAACCAGCTGCGCGCCCAACATGCCCTCAAGCTCGCTACGCGGCGCGACGCTCACTAGAGCCGCAAACGCGGCCGTAGCCGTAGTTCGCCGGTCCTCCTCACTCCCGGGATTCGCAGACAACGCTGCCGTCGTCTGCCGGGCGATCATCATATTGAACGCCTCGACCGAAGACCCGCCGATCTCCCGCATCATGGCAGCCCCGGCGCCACCCCCCACCGCCCCGCGTTCGCCGACCCGCTCCTGTGGGCCGCTGGTGTGGTTCGTCGTCTTGCCGTCGTTGGTCATCGTGCTGTTTGCCCTCTTACCTTCAGATAAGGTAAGAGAATAATAGAACATATCAAGAACATTGGCAAGGATCGCGTACGCGATGCCCGACTGGGAGGTGGACCAGCCGGATAGATTTCTTAGGAGTTACAATTGGTTGGTCAATGTTATACGCAAACGGCAGTTTGCGTATAACCGACACCGGCAGGCCCTTGGACGACGGACTTTATCGCTGAGCCCGAGCGCGCTCTTGTCAGGCTCAGCTGAAGGAAGCCGGAAGACGCGACATTACCGCGGCCGCAACCGCTGTGGGATCGTCCTGCGCTAGAAAATTTCGCGAAAATACAGCGACACTGCGCCGCCGTCTCCGAGCGCGCGCTCGTCAAATTCAATTGACACGCTTGTAGGCGTCACGTGGGTCATCTTTACAGCGGGCGTCGTCCCAACGGGATGCATCACGATATTCGTTGATCGAAAGGGGCTTCCAAAAGTGATCGTGAAGTCGCCAACCCCATTGTCGGAGACGCTTGACACGTTCTTACCCTCAACAAATTCGAATATGCCTCGATTTAGCCTGAAAACGACGAAGGCATCTCGCTCGCTATCGTAGCCCAGTGGCCTGCCCGCATCGGCTGAAACGGTTAACTGCGGCGGGCCGTGATAGTGGTGCGTGCCGCCGATGATAGTGATCGGCGCAATCGGAGCTTCAAGTGAACCAGCGATCGTTGGCGACGTTGGCGGTCGCTCGAGCGTCGAAGATGTCTCCCGTTGAAGGGCAGCGCCGGCAAACTTCTTGATCTTTTCAATGATGGTCAGAACCTCACTAGACTTTACGCTTAGGTCCGTCCAAATGGGTCGCCCATCTTTGTACGTGTCAACGATGGTGGCGACACCGCTCGCTACGTCAAGGCGGTAGTTACCTAATTCAACCCGCTCCATTTTCTCGGAGGGAGGGCGCTTACCAAAGACTGGCCATCGCTCCAAAATTGCGACGCAATACCAGTGTAAGGTATCATCTGGGCCGCCGTTGCGCTCGGCAAGGCCCGCGGCAAGCGTGCCACGGGTCACCTCGTAGGTTCGTCGCGCAACATCAGTAAGTGGCGTCCACTCCGATGGACTTCTTGAAGGCGATCGCCATTGGGCGAACCGCAGGTCCATGTGCAAGGCGTACCAAAGCGCCGCGATCAGACTGACAACCACGACCGCAAGCCAAAGCCAGCTCATGCTGGGTACCACAAGCGCCAGTGCGCCCGCCGCAATGGCGATCAGTCCGAGAATAGTTGATGTTCTGGTTGAAGAATCCATTCTGGATTCATAGCACCATGACCGCTCGTCGCGCACCGTTGGCTATTCTGTGGACGTTGTTGCCGTGCGGCCTGAAAACAGTCGTGTCTTCGCGTGGCGAGCACGATGCCGTTGCCGTGTTCTTTCAAACCCGACAAAATATTGACACAATAGGCTTTGCAGTCTGTCCAAATGAATGAGTCTCCAACCACGCGAGGTCTGACCAGTTTGTTGGGAGGACCACTGCTCGTCGTAGGAATCGCCTGCGGTGCCCTGACCCTTCTCGCAATTGCCGCAAATATTGCGGACCATGATTTCAGCCACAGACTAGCGACGCTCCTGGCGTATTACGATGACGCAACGAGGCAACTCGCGGAATTCCTGAGGCTACCAATCGTCGCTTCGGCAATAAAATGGGCACTTGAATCACTGCGCGACGGCATTTGCAGCTACGGAAGCTACCTGGCCTTTGTGTGCGATATCAAACTTGAGCTCGACAAGGACTGGATTCTCATTCTCCAAATTCTGTCGCTGTATTTCGCAAACAGCTGGAAAAACAATTACCGGCATCGGCGCTGGAACGCTTGGGCGCTCGTCGTTCCGTACGCAGCGTTGGCCGTTTTCGGTGCGGTAGGGTTTGGTCTATTTGTTAAGGGCGCGCCGGCAATCGCGGCTTTGTTTCCTACTGTAATGCTGGTCCTGTCGGAAACTGTCGAAGCAGTCGCCACGAGTCACTTCTACCCATACAACAACCAAACATTTCAGCAGACCTTTTCGTACTACATGAAGGAGACCGTACGGCCACGCCTTCTTATCTTCGGCGTTGTCAACGCAGTTGGTGCAGTCGCGATTCTTGTGCTTCCAGCGTTCGTGAACGCACCTTCGGAATCCGGCTTGGGATCGCCCTCAGTCCACCCCATCGCACTTGGCCTTCCGATCGCATTTGTCTTGGCGATAGCCCTGTGGTTGCTGTACCGAGCATACCTGGTAGCGATGAAAGACGCGCCTGTTGCCGAGCGGTCGAGGTACTTCCGCACACGTCACAGCACGAGGCTCGCAATCACGATCTTAAGCGTCTTCGCGCTTGCGCTTGGAGCTTACGTCTTCGACGAGTTCGTCGTGAAGCCCTACGAAATCTTGTGACCTTACAGAGAATCAGGGGGCGGCATGCTGAACTGAGCGGGTTGAATATGCGGTGACAGGTGCCCCCGTGCCCAGTTCCACAACCGTCTACTCAGCCGCGTTGCGCCGGCCGCCGTCGCCTTTCACATGCGGCTTGATCTTCGTCAGCGCTGCCGAAATGCGGCGCTTCGCTTCGAGCGTGTCGTAGGCGTTTTGCAGTCGCAGAAAATACCCCTCGCTGAGGCCGAAGAAGCGGCACAGTCTGAGATCGGTATCGGCCGTGATGTCGCGCGCACCCTTGACGATGGCGTGGATGCGGTTGGCCGGCACCGCGATCGCGGCGGCGAGCGCGTTTTGGCTCATCCCCAAATCCCGCAAGAACTCGCTCGCGAGGATTTCGCCAGGATGGGGATTGTGAAGAGCCGTCATGCTGCTGCCTTTCCGATTTCAGTGATAGTCCACGATCTCGACGTCCGTCGCTTCGCCGTTCTTCCAACCGAAACAAACGCGCCACTGATCGTTGATCCGCAAACTCATTTGGCCCTTTCGTTTACCCTTCAGCGCCTTCAGGCGGTTGCTTGGAGGTACGGCCAAATCTTCAAGCTTCAGCGCCGCATCGAGCAGACGCAACTTGACGAGCGCCCGCTCCTGGATGTCCGCCGGAAATTTCCGGCTCTCCTGGCCGCCCCAGATCTTCGCCGTTTCCTTGCACTTGAAGGACGCAATCATCGGCATCTCAATAAGACGTGATACGTATCACGTACAACAACAGGAGTCAATAGCCTTAACCGCCTCAAAACCGCCCCAACGCATAATCCCCCGCCTTCACCGCCGGCGTCCGCGCGAGCATCAAATCCGCGAGCAGCCGCGCGCTCCCGGCGCAGGTCGTCCAGCCGATGTGGCCGTGGCCGGTGTTCAGGAACAGGTTCTCGAACTTCGTCGCGCTGATCGTGGGCACGCCGTCGGCGCTCATGGGCCGGAAGCCCGCCCACGCTGAGAAGTCTTGGGGCGCGACGCTCGCTGCGAATTGCGGGTACACTTTGCCGAGCAGTTTCAAAAGATTGTCGACCCGCGCTTGCCGCACGCTCGCGTCGAAGCCCGCGAACTCCGCCGTGCCCGCGACGCGCAACCGGTCGTCGCCGATCGGCACGACCGCCACATGCATCGCCGCATCCGACACCGGCGTCTTGGGCAGATGCGGATTGCCTTTCGCGCTGATCGTCGCGGAGTAACCCTTCGCGGGCTTCACCGGAAGTTTGAGCTTGAGCGGCGCCGCGAGCGCGGGGCTCAAGCTGCCCGCCGCCAGCACGAACGCATCCGCCTCGATCGGTCCCGCCGCCGTGTCGATCGCGCGCACGCGTTTGCCGTCGGTCTTGAACGCGTTCACGTCGGTCTCGAACAGAAACGTCACGCCGCGCGCCGTCAGCCAGTTCGTGAGCTCCGTCGAAAACGCATACGGATCGCCGCGCTCGTCCTCCGGGTAATAGACCGCCCCCGTGATCGCGGAGGCGATGGGCGCGAGCGCCGGTTCCAGCGCCACCGTCTCGTCGCGTGAAAGCTTGCGGTGCTGAATGCCGTGCGGCGCGATGAAGGCCGCATGCGCCTCCGCCGCGGCCAGCGCCGGCGCCGAGCGCGCGAGCGCGAGCGTCCCCGTCTTGCGGCAGGCATAGGCAACGCGCGTGTCTTCGCTGAGCGCTGTCATCTCGCGCCGCGAAAGCAACGCCAGCCGCAGATTCTTCAGCAGGTTCGCTTCAAACCGCGCTGGCCGCGAGTTCGCAAGGAAGCGCAAACCCCATCCCGCAAGCTTCGGCACTTGGCGCAACTGCAACAGCATCGGCGCATCGTCGCGCCCCAGCCACTTCAGCAAGTCCCAGCCCACGCCCGGCGAATTCCACGGCTCAACCATGCTCGGGTGCTGCAGCGCGGCGTTGCCGAAACTCGTCTCAAGCCCCGGCCCCTCGCGCCGCTCCACCACGACGACGCCCACGCCCGCCTTGTGCAACGCATACGCGGAGGTCAGCCCAACCAGACCCGCACCGATGATGACGACGTTCATGCGCCAACCACTTCCGATTTGCGATTCGCAACATACCCAAAGCCAACCAAGATTTGTCATCCCGGCCGAACGAAGCGAAGCGGCGTGAGAGCCGGGACCCAGGGGCCGGGCTCAACACCCCTGGGTCCCGGCGCTCGCTTCGCGATGCTCCGCTCGACCGGGATGACAGGGTTTTTGTGATGATTGAGGCGTCAGCTCTTGTAGCAGCCGACGATGCCGGTGAACTTCGCGGCGTCCGCGCCCACATCGGCGGCGGCTTGCGCGGCCGCTGCTTCCGCGCGCGTGTACTTCACGCTGTTCGAGTCGAGAAACGCGCGCAGCACCGACGACTTCAGCGCGAAGTTCACGTTCTGCGAGATGTCGCCCGTGGCCTTGAGTTCGCGCGCGGCGTTCAGCTTATAGGTCACGATCCCTGTCACCCGCCCGCCCGCGTTCAACACCGGCCCGCCGGAGTTGCCGAGCTGAATGGGCGCCGACATCTGGAAGTAGCGCGCATCGTCGCGGAGCCCCGACAGCGCCGTCACCGAGCCGCGCGTAAGATTGCCCGAACTCGCAAGCTGCCCGACGAGCGGATAGCCGAACACGATGATGTCGTCGCCCGCGCGCAGCTTTTCCGGATCCTGAAACACCGCCGTCGCTTTGGCCGCTTTCTTGAGCTTGAGCAACGCGAGATCGTTCGCCGGATCGCTCGCCACCACGTCGGCGTCGACCGAGTTCGAGTTCATCAGCAGATAGGACACCGCCCCGCACGACTGCACGACATGGTAGTTCGTGACCACGAAGCCCGCGGGATCGACGTTGAAGCCTGTGCCCGTGCGCAACAGCTTGTTGCCGCTGCCGCCCTCGGCCGCATCTGCGATCTGCGGCGTCGCCGGGTCGGCCGGTGCAGCAGCCTGCAGCGATGCCAACCGCGCCTGTGCCACGTCCGGGAAATCGAACCCGTCGCACATGCTCATGACCTTGCCGCGGCAACTCGCGCTGTACTTGTCGGAGTTCGTGCGATCGAGGCTGCGCTGGTAGTAGGTGCGCGCCAGGTTGACGTCGCCCAAGCCCTCTGCCGCGCGGCCGAGATAGTACCAAGCGAGGTCGTTGTTGATGCCCTTGCGCTGGACGAGGTCGGCGAGTTCGCGCCACTGCCCGGCAGCGAGCAGGTCGTAGGCGGCTGGGCGGTTGATCGTCCAGTCGGCCGCCTCGATCGTGCCCATCGGCAGCGTGATGTTGCCGCTCTTGAACGCGTCATGCCGCGCAACGGTTGCCGAATCGGTTGCGTCTACAACCGTCGAGGCGCACCCGGCGAGGAACAAGACCCCCGAAAATACGAAAAAGCTCAGCCGCACAATTCTAGCCGCCGGTGTAATCCGGCCGCCCCCACGTCAATTTTCTTGAATCAACCCATAATACGCGACGGCCGAACGCGCCAGATGCCAGTGGTAGGCACCCGCGAAATCACTACCACTGTGGTCCCTCTGCCCCCATGCCGGCAGCCTTTTGAGCCAGGGTCGCGGCAAGCTTGGTGTCCCAGCCATAGACGTCGGCCCGGAAGTTGACGGCCCCGTCCGCGGCTACGAACGCGGTATGGTACGAGATGACGACCGGAACCGGCTCGGGCACCGGCACCCTCCGCGTTGCGCCGGCGTCGATTGCTTCCCGGATCGAGGCCTTATCCCAGGACAGCGCCAGCAGCGCCTCGGCGAGTTCGACCGGCTTCTCAAGCCGCACGCAGCCATGGCTCTGCGCTCGGTCGGGGCTCGAGAAATAACGCCGGGCTGGTGTGTCGTGCAGATAAACGCTGTAGCGGTTCGGGAAGTCGAACTTGACCCGGCCGAGCGAATTATGCGCTCCCGGCTCCTGCACCAGAAGGTCGCCCGCCCAATACATGCGGTTCCGGCTCAAGTAGTTCTTGTCCTTGCGCATTGCAGGCTTGATCTCGTTCTTGATGATCGATTCCGGCACCGTCCACGTCGGGTTCAAGATCACGGTTTCGATCGTGCTCGTCAGCGTCGGCGTTTCATGGCCGACCTTGCCGACGACCGCATTCATCCTCAGCGCTTCCGTCCCGTTCTGGTGAAAGACGGCGACCGCAGAGGGGATATTGACCGCAACCCGCGTCTCCGGCGTCTCGCGCTCCGACACGCGCAGCCGTTCCAGATTGAGCGCGATCTGCTCGGCCCGCCGCCGCGCCGGCACGTTGAGCGCCTCAAGCGTTTTCCAGTTCATCTGCCCGTCGGCGCGCAAACCGTTGCGCTCCTGAAACCGGGCAAGCCCCTCCCTGAGTTCGCGGTCGAGCGTATTCGCGCCGCTGTCGGCGGCAAGGTCGCCCTCCATCGCAAGCCGCTGGCGCAACAGCGCATAGTTCCGCCATTTGCGCTTCGACTTGGCGACCAGCGTGTCCGGTAGCTCCGGAAACCCGCCGGCCGCGTCAAAAGCCCGGTATGTCCGCAGCGCCTCGACCAACTGCACGTAACCGGCGGAGGCCGGAGCGAGGGAATCGAGCCAGCGCGAGATGTCGCCCTGCGCCAGCGCATCGATAAGCCCGTCGGCGAACTCGCTGTCCGATCGCGAATACGCCCGGTCTGTCTTCGACGGCGCCTCGCCGGTCAGCCCGCGTGTCATGGCCGCGGCGTATTTCAGCGCGCCGTCGGTCAAAAGAAGGTCGAACTCCGCACCTTCGCCCTCCGCGTTCGCGTGAAAGATCGCGGGATCGAGCCCATGGTCGCCGGCCGCCTGCAGAACCGAGAGCAGCGTCTCGGTGCTGGTCTCATCCCAAGCGCAGCCGCTCCCGAAGGCATCGTAGAAGCCACGAACCGCAGCCTGATCGACCGCGCCGCCGGCCCGAGGTACCGCCCGCCCGACGTCGCCGCAGGTCGCCGCCGCCGCGGGCGCCGCAGCCCCACACGCCAAAACCACACCAAACGCGGCGGCCCGAAGACGCTTAATCATGGCTCATTCCCAGCACCCAACGCATTGAACAACCGGCGCCTGAGCGCCGCAACACTGATTCGCAACCGGTGAAGGCTAGCAGCGCCCGTATGAACCGCGCCCGATGCTGCGTTGCAAACGGTCAGGGGAAAAAATGCCTCAAACAACCCGAACTTGTGCCGCAAAGCCGTCACGATGGCGGCGGACTGTGACGCTCGCCGCATGACCTGTGCATACCGTCATGATGTGCTAACAAACGTCGCAAGGCGCGTGCGGATCCCGCTGCGCCGGAACTTGTGATCTCGGGGACTTATAAAAATGCAGCGTATGCTGATTGTGCTTGGCGTCGTCGTGGCTCTCACGGCAGCGATCTTTTTGGCTGTTCGTTATGCCGGTCAACGCGGCGTGAACATAGCCGACTCCTCGCTCACCGAATCCGCCGATCCCGGTGCGCCCGGCACGATCGCCGAAGGTCCCGTCACTGCGACGCCCGAAGAGCCCGCGCCGTACTTCGCGTTCCGCCGGCTTGAGGTGCAGACCTCCGGCGACGAACCCGAAGCTTGCCTCGTCTTCACGCGCAAGCTCGATAACACCGGCGCGACGCGCTACGAGGACTACCTGAAGTTCGACCCCGACACGAAGTTTTCGCTGCGCGTCACGAACGACCGCCTTTGCATCTCAGGCTTGGCGTTCGGTCAAGCCTATACGCTGGAACTGAAGCCGGGCCTGCCCGCCGTGAAGGTCGAAGGCAAGGAAGCCGAAAAGCTCACGAAGGCCGAAAGCCTGCCGGTCGAACTGCGCGACAAGCCCGCGCTCGTCCGCTTCGGCAACGGCCTCGTCCTGCCGCGCGAAAACGCCGACGGCGTGCCGATCACGACCGTCAACGTCGGCAAGCTCGACATCAAGGTCATCCGCGTGGGCGATCGTCTGCTGTCGCAACTGCAGACCGGCGTCGTCGATCAGCGCGAATTCTATGAGTACGAGCGCAACAACATCGAGAGCGAGCAAGGCCAGATCGTGTTCGAAGGCCAGCTGGGCGTTCCGAACAACCGCCGCAACGACGAAGCGATCACGCTGTTCCCGCTGCGCAAGGCCCTGGGCCGCACGCAACCCGGCGCCTATCTCGTCATCGCGCAGGACGCCGCCGACAAATCCTCGACCGAAGACAACGTCGACTGGAAGCCGCGCGCCGCTCAATTCGTCGTCGAAACCGACCTCGCGCTGACGACGTTCAAGGGCAACGACGGGCTTAACGTCTTCGTCCGCTCGCTCCGCACCGCAGCGCCGATCTCCGGCGTCACGCTCGCACTCGTCGCCCGCAACAACGAAGAGATCGTGCGCCGCACGACCGGCAGCGACGGCCGCGCACAGTTCGACGCGGCCTTCACCCGCGGCACCGGCGGCTCCGAGCCGGTGGTCGTGATGGCCTACGGCGCGGGCGACGACTTCACGTTCCTCGACTTGCGCCGCCCTGCGTTCGATCTGACCGATCGCGGCGTCGACGGCCGCACGTCGCCGGATCAGATCGACGCCTATCTCTACACCGACCGCGGCGTCTATCGCCCGGGCGAGACCGTCAACGTCGTCACCATGCTGCGCGACCAGCAGGCAAAGGCGTTGGGCGACGTGCCGCTGAACTTCGTGCTCTCGCGCCCCGACGGCCTTGAGGCGAAGAAGTGGAACGTGAAAGACCTGCAGGCGGGCGGCATCGCAACGCCCGTCACGCTCACGAACACGGCGCCGCGCGGACGCTGGCAAGTCGCCGCCTACATCGATCCGAAGGGCGCGCCCGTGGGCCGCGTCGCGTTCGACGTCCAGGACTTCGTCCCGCAGAAGCTGAAGGTCGAACTGAAACCCGCGCAGCAAATCCTGCGTCCGGGCAGCCAAGCCACGATCGACGTCAACGGCCGCTTCCTCTATGGCGCGCCGGCGGCGGGCCTCGGCGGTGAAGGCACAATGACGATCACGCGCGACTCCACGCCGTTCGCGAACGTAGCCGCGCTCAAGGGCTATCGCTTCGGCAAAGTGAACGAGACGTTCGAAGGCACGCAAGTGACGATGAACGTGCCCGAAACCGACGCCGCGGGTAAAACGCAGGCGACCGCCGCGATCGACGAGTTGGCCGAGACCTCGTTGCCGCTGAAGGCCGACATCACGATCGCAATCTACGAGCCCGGCGGCCGCACGACGTCCGACCAAGTCTCGCTGCCGGTGCGCACGCGCGACACGATGCTCGGCATCCGGCCCGGCTTCGAATGGGATTCGGTGCAGGAAAATACGCCGGCAAACCTCGACGTGGTCGCGGTCGACGCCGACGGCCGCTTCAAGCAGGTGTCGAACGTCACCTGGGAACTCGTGAACGAGGACATCGACTACCGTTGGTACCAAGTCGACAACGACTGGAAGTACGAACGCGTCGTCAACGACCGCATCGTCGCCGGCGGCAAGGCCGACCTCTCTTCGTCCAAGCCGTTCAAGGTTTCCAAGCCGCTCCCCTGGGGCTCCTACCGCCTCACCGTCGCCGATGGTTCAAGCGGCGCCGTCACGTCCTACCGCTTCTGGTCGGGCTGGGGCTCGGGCGCGTCGAACGATCGGCCGGACCGCGTCGCCGTCTCGGCCGACAAGCAGGTCTACGCGTCCGGCGACAGCGCGCGCATCAAAATCAACCCGCCGTCCGACGGCAAAGCGCTGATCGTCGTCGCCTCGAACAAGATCCACTTCACGCGCATGGTCGATGTCTCGGCCTCGGGAAGCACGATCTCGATCCCGGTCTCGTCGGATTGGGGCGCCGGCGCCTACGCGCTCGTCACGCACTACCGGCCGCTCTCGTCTGCCCAGACGCGCGCGCCCGTGCGCGCGATCGGCGTGGCCTGGCTCGGCGTCGACCCGGCGCCGCGCGAGCTGAAGGTCGCGATCAACGCGCCGAAGAAGGTCAAGCCGAACCAGATGGTCTCGATCCCGATCGCGGTGACGAACCAAGGCTGGGGTGAAGCGGTCTACGTGACGCTCGCCGCTGTCGACGAAGGCATTCTTCAGTTGACGGACTTCGAGAGCCCCGACCCTAAGAAGCACTACTTCGGCAAGCGCCGTCTGGGTCTCGACATGCGCGACGACTACGGCCGTTTGATCACGACCGATCGCGCCATCGTCGGCGAACTGAAGACCGGCGGCGACGGCGTGGGCGGACGCTCGCTCGCGGTCGTGCCGCAGAAGACGGTCTCGCTGTTCTCAGGCCTCGTCGCTCTGGGCGACAGCGGCAAGGGCTCGATTACGCTGAACGTGCCCGACTTCGCAGGCGAATTGCGCCTGATGGCGGTCGCGTACACGAACGGCAAGCTCGGCCGCGCCGAGCAACCGCTCACCGTGCGCGACAGCGTCGTGGCCGAAGTGATCCTGCCCCGCTTCATCGCGCCGGGCGACACGCTCGCCGCCGCGTTGAACATGCACAATGTCGAAGGCGGCGCCGGCCGCTATACGGCAACGGTGAAAGGCTCGGGCGCGGTCAGCGTTCCGGGCGGACAGACCTCGCTGGCGATGAACATGAACGTCGGCCAGCGCTCGCTGGTACAAGTGCCGCTCCAAGCCGCCGCATCGGGCATCGGCACGATCTCGATGAACGTCACCGGCCCCGGTGGCTTCAACGTCAACCGTTCGTGGCCGATCGAAGTGCGCGAGCCGCAGTTGCCGGTGTCGTCGGAAGACGTCGCCGTCATCCCGCCGGGACGCGACGTGAAGTTCGGCAAAGAGCTGTTGGCCTCGTTCAAACCGGGCACCGCGCAAGTGGCGGTGACCGTGACCGGCGCCCGCGGCTTCGACGACGTCCCCGGCCTGCTGCGCTGGCTCGATCGTTATCCGTTCGGCTGTATCGAACAGACGACGAGCCGTGCCTATCCGCTCGTCTACTACAACGACATGGCGCTGCTGGCGCAGGTCAAGCAGGACAAGAACATCAAGGACCGCGTGCAGGATGCCGCCTACCGCATCCTCGACATGCAGACCTACGAAGGTTCGTTCGGCATGTGGAGTTCGATCTCGGGCGAAGCCGACACTTACATCGGCATGTTCGCGACCGACTTCTTGGCCCAAGCGAAGGACAAGGGCTACGTGATCCCCGACGAAGGTTTGGAACGCGCGCTGAAATGGGCACGCAAGGCCTCCGGCGCGGAAAGCAACACCGACCTCGCGCGCGCCTACGGCTTCTACCTGCTCGCACGCGCCGGCAAGCTGAACCCGAGCGAACTGCGCTACTTCGCCGACACGCGCGTCGAAGGCATGACGAACCCGTTCGCTCTGGGTCTCATGGGTGCGGCGCTGAACGAAATCGGCGACCGCGCGCGTGCCGCCCCGGCCTTCACGAAGGCGCGCGACCTTGCCGCCGGTGCCGATCCGGTGAAATACGTCTCCGACACGACGTATTACGGTTCGCTGCTGCGCGACGTGGCGGGTTTGACCGCGATGTCCGCGAAGGCGGGGCAGGCGGGCATGATCCCGGCGCTGGTGTCGCGCGTTCAGGGCTTCGACCCGCGCCTCAACTACACGACGACGCAGGAAAAGGCCTGGATGCTCCTCGCCGCGAACGCGATCGAGGAAACCACGCCGCCCGTGAACGTGACGGTCGCCGGCACGCGCGCGACGGCAAGCGGCAAAGTGCTGCGCTTCAGCCCGACCCTGACCGAGATGGATCAAAGCATCTCGCTCCGGAACAACGGCCAGAAGGACGTTTGGCGCATCGTCTCTGCCGACGGCATCCCGGCGGCAGCGCTGCCCGCGTCGCAAAACGGTGTCACGATCGCAAAGTCGATCCTGACGATGACCGGTGAGCAGGCGAACCTTTTGGCGGTGAAGCAGAACGACCGCTTCATCGTACATCTGTCGGGCGAGATGGCCGACAACCGCGCGCGTCTGATGGCGCTGCTCGATCTCCTGCCTGCGGGCTTCGAGATCGAGGGCATCGTCCAGCGCAAGGAGGACGGCTCGACGATCTATCCGTTCTTGCCGGTGCTCGCCTCGTCGAACATCGCCGAAGCGCGCGACGACCGCTTCGTCACGACATTCGACATCGGCTCGAACTACCAGCCATCGACGCCGGAGGAACGCGCGAAGCAAACGCGGCCGACGTTCCACTTCGCCTATATCGTGCGCGCGACGGTTCCCGGTGCCTACACGGTGCCGGCAGCGGTGGTCGAGGATATGTACGCCCCCGACATCGTCGCCCGCACGAACATGGGTAAGCTGGCGATTGCGTCGAACTAGGTGGAGAACTGGAATCGCAAAAACACTGTCATCCCGGCTCGCGCTCCGCTAACGCTCCGCTTGGCCGGGATGACAGGATTAGAGCAGTCGTGTGATGCGTTTCCTCCGCGGTAGCGGATTTCGTTCGGCGGCAATCATCGCCGCCTTCGCCGTCATCGGCCTTGGCCTGGCGACGGCCGTCGCCGACCGGCTGAATCCCCTCACCGGCACACGCGCCGACGATCGCTCGGTCATCGTGTCGGCTGCCGACGGTGCGCTCCTGCGCGCGTTCACCTCTAAGGACGGCCGCTGGCGCCTGCCGGTGAAGCCGGCGCAAGTGGATCAGCGCTATCAACGCATGTTGCTCGCCTGGGAAGACCACCGCTTCCGCGATCACCCGGGTGTCGATCCGCTCGCGATGCTGCGCGCGGCCTATCAGCTCGCGGCCGAGGCCCGCGTCGTCTCGGGCGCCTCCACCATCAGCATGCAAGTGGCGCGCCTGATGGAACCGCGCGAACGCACGTTCGGCGCCAAGGTGCTCCAGATCGCTCGGGCGCTGCAGCTCGAATGGCATTTGACCAAGGACGAGATCCTAGAGCGCTATCTGACGCTGGCACCTTATGGCGGCAATCTTGAGGGCGTACGCGCCGCAAGCTTCGCGTGGTTCGGCAAGGAGCCGAAGCACCTGACCGCGGGCGAGGCGGCGTTGCTTGTGGCGCTTCCGCAGTCGCCCGAACGCCGCCGTCCCGACCGCTTTCCCAAGATCGCCAAGGCCGCGCGCGACCGCGTGATCGACACGCTCGCCGATCGGGGGCTGCTGACCGCCCGCGACGCAAGCGAAGCGAAGGAAGAACCTATCCCCGACCGGCGCCAGCGTTTTCCGTTCCATGCGCCGCATTTGGCGCAGGATCTTTTGGCGGCGAACAAGAAGAACGATCCCGTCATCATCTCGACGCTCGATGCGCGCATTCAAACGAAGCTCGAGGATCTAGGCCGCCGCGAGCGCGCCTACTTCGCCGACGACGCGAACCTCGCCGTCGTGGTGGTCGAAAACGAAACCCGCAACGTCGTTGCGCTCCTGGGTGGCGCGAATTTCTGGTCGCAAGCCGGTCAGGTCGATCTGACGAAAGCCTCGCGCTCGCCCGGTTCCACTTTGAAGCCCATCATCTACGGCATCGCCTTCGACGAGCTGATCGTCCATCCGCAAACGCTGATCGACGATAAGCCGACGATGTTTGGCGACTACGAGCCGCGCAACTTCGACCGCGGCTTTCAGGGCACGGTGACCGTCGCCACCGCCCTGCAGATGTCGCTGAACGTGCCGGCCGTGGCGCTGCTCGACCGCATCGGCCCGGTGCGCCTCGCGGGTGCGATGCGCAACGCCGGCGCCGAACTCCAGTTCCCGAAGAAGGGCGCGCTGCCCTCGCTGCCGCTGGCGCTCGGCGGCGTGGGCATCTCGCTGCGTGACTTGACGATGCTCTACGCGGGCATAGCGGCCGGCGGCGAAGTGCGCGCGCTGCGCTACCGCGACGACGCGCTCGAAGGCGAAGCGCATCGCCTCTTCGGCCGCGCCGCCGCCTGGTACCTCGCCGAGACGCTGAAGGACGCGAACCTCCCCGATGGCTGGTCGATGGGGCAGGGGATCGAACGCGCCCGCCAAGTCGCGTTCAAGACTGGCACGTCCTACGGCTATCGCGATGCCTGGTCGTTGGGCTTCTCGAAGAAGTTCACGGTCGGCATCTGGGTCGGCCGCGCCGACGGCTCGACACGCCCCGGCCACATCGGCCGCAATGACGCCGCGCCTCTGTTGCTCAAGGTTTTCGACCTCTTGCCGCCGGAATCGCGAGCGCCGTCGCCGCCGCCCGACGGCGCTTTCGTCGCGCAGAATGCCGAGCAGCTGCCGCCGGCGCTGCAGCGCTTCCGTTCGAACGCGAGGTTGGCCGCGGGGCTAAAGCGCGTTCAACCGCCGCGCATCCAATTCCCGCCGAACGGCGCCACCATTTCGCTCGAGGATCCGAAAAAGCCGCAAGCGCTTCCGCTCAAAGCCCAAGGCGGCCGCGAACCGTTGCGCTGGGTCGTGAACGGCTTGCCGCTGGAGGCGAGCAACAGCTGGTGGACACCCGATGGCGAAGGCTTCGCCCGCATCACCGTCGTCGACGCCGACGGCCGCAGTGACACCTCTCAAATCAGGCTCAAAGGAGAGAACTAGATGCGCCTCGTCGCCGCCGCCCTGCTGCTCGCCGTTTGCTGTAGTGTCACGCACGCCGCCCCCGCTCTGAATTGCAAGGATCCGCAGTCGAACTACGAAATGAAAATGTGCGCCGACCAGGATTTGAAAAAGGCCGACGCCGAACTCAAAATTGCCTACGACAAGGCGATTGCCCATGCGCGCGAAACCGACCGCTGGTCGCGGACCCGGAAGGTCTCCCAAAACAAACCCGACGACGAACCGTTGCTGCGCGAGGCACAGCGCGCGTGGGTTTCGTTCCGCGATGCGAACTGTAAGTACCAGTACCAAATCTACTACGGCGGGTCGCACGCGGGCCTCGCCTATTTGCTGTGCATGGCCGACACGACGAAGGCGCGTGTGAAAGAATTGCGCCAACTGCCCGGCGGCGACGAATTCGAGCAGTAGTCTCAAAGCCAAAATGGGCCGTCTTGGCCGCCTCAAGTGCGGCCAAGACGAGGAGAGTGGAGCTACTTCCCCAACACGCCCGGCCAATTCTTGTCGGCCTTTGCGATGTGTCCGGGAATGTCCTTCGACCATGTCGCCTGAACGCTTCTGTCGTAGTTCAGGAACAGGCGCCCGCCGACGATGTTCCACACAAGCGGATCGCCCGATGCGGTGTAGCCTTGGCTGACCGCCCACGCGCAGTAGCCGCCGTATTGCGGGGCATAGGCGGTCGGGTTCGCCCTGAACGTGGCGAGGTTTTCGGCCGACGCGAATTGCCACTTCGCACCCTTGTAGTCGAACGTGAAGGCGGGGTTGCCCTTCACCGGCTTGTTGTCTTTGAAATACGCGACCGCATCGTAGCCGCCGACGGCAAGCGTCGAGAAGATGCCGGTGTAGATGTCCGCGTCCCGCGCTTGCACGGGAAGCACGGCCGCAAGCAGGGCAAAGGCGCCTGCGAACATGGCTGTGAGTGATTTGATCATTGCTGTCTCTCTCTGTTGCGCGGGCCTTGAGGGGTGCCGCGTGACGCAAGGAAACCTAAACCCGGCCTCCCGAAAGTCACCGTCCCGCGTGCCGATGATTTCGATAGCTTGCGCGCATTTGTCATCTGCGCCCGCGCGCGCGCGCCATGCATGACCAGGGCTATGCAAAAACCCGCACCATCGCCGGAACAGCGCGGTTGGCTTGATCGCCTGCGCCAGAACTTCGCGCCGGAAAACGCGGACGGCACGACCTCCGAACAGGGCCGCAAGCGGGCCATGGGCCTGCTCTTCACGAGCCTCATCGCAAACGGCCTCGGCCAGACGGTGATGTTCGCGATCCTGCCGCCTCTGGCCGACGATCTCGGCCTAACCGAGGTCGGTCTGGGTTCCGTCTTCGCAATCTCCGCATTTCTGTGGGTCTTCTCTTCGGCCTATTGGGGCGCACGTAGCGACGTGTGGGGCCGGCGGCCGATCATTCTGATCGGCATCGCAGCCTTCGCGATCTCGACCTTCACCTTTGCCAGCGTCCTGCAATTCGGCCTTATGGGCATGATTGCGCCGGCGCTGATCTATCCGCTCATGGTCGCAACCCGGTCGATATACGGCCTGTTCGGCGCCGGCGCCTACCCGGCGGCGCAAGGCTACATCGCCGACCGCACCAGCGCGCAGGAGCGCACCGAAGGCATCGCCATGTTGAACGCGGCGTTCGGCTTAGGCGCGGCCATCGGCCCCGGTGTTGGCGCCGCGCTCACCGTGTTCGGCGTCGTCGCCCCGCTCTATTTCGTTGCCGCCATGGCGTTCGTCTCGACGATCGCCGTATGGCTGCTGCTGCCGGAGCGCTCGCGCCCGCATCAGCGCAAGATCGAAAAGCCGCTCTCGTGGTTCGACGCGCGCGTCCTGCCGTTCGTGGTTTTCGCCGTGCTTCAAGGCACAGCCGGCTCTATCCCGATCCAAACCATCGCCTTCATGATCCGCGATATGCTGAAGCTGCCGACGGCAGAAACGCAGCAGCTCGCAGGCGTCGCCCTGATGGGCTTGGCCATCGCAAGTCTCGTCGCCCAATTCGTGCTCGTGCAGCGCTTTAAGCTGACGAACCGGTTCCTGATCATCGCCGGTATCGTGGTCGCGATCCTTTCGAACGTCCTGGTCGCGGTCGCCACGAACTACGGGATGCTCGCCTTTGCGCTCGTGCTGTCGGGCCTCGGCTTTGGGATGCTCCGTCCGGGCATCGCCGCCGCGGCATCCCTGTCTGTGTCGCAGGACGAACAGGGCGCGATGGCGGGACTGACAGGTGGAGCCGGCGCCGCGGGCTTCATTTTCGCCCCCTTGGTCGGCAATGGACTCTATTCGTGGAGCCCCGTCGCACCCTATTGGTTTGCCGCGATTCTCATGATATTCTTGCTGATGTTCGTACGTTCAAACAAGCGTATAAAAACCTCTGTAATTCAAACGTTTGACGGAACATCTTCGGATATCCAACCACCATAGATGAACGGCGCGATCACAGGCTCGTGATCGAAATTTAACTAGAGTTCATTATTGGACTATAGCCAAAAGGACAGGGGTCTATTATTAATATCCCTGTCGGTGTTCGCACTGACGTTTCGGGCGACCGAGAAGGCTCTCCAGGGCGCAAGCACAGCCTTCGTAACAAACCCCACCCTGACTCAAAGAACGTCAGGCTCTGTGTTTTTGCGAGGACTGCTATGCACGGGCCGTCGAGTGATGCTGCGCGTTTCGCGCGGAGTTTGAACTCTGTTGCCAATCAGACCGAAGTCTGGCGTCAACTGAAGGCGTTCGCCGCGCCGTTCGGCTTCGATCATCTGACAGTTCTTAAGCGAACCGATGAGCTCCCGCACCGCATCGCCAAAGCGATCGTGCACATCGATGCGCCGAAGGGGTTTGCCGAAGAGTTCGACCGCGAAGGCTTCGGCCCCGATCACCCCTTGATCACGCGCGCTCTCCGGCGCCTCGAACCGTTCTCGACGCTTGAGACGAGCGCCACGCATCTTACCTCGAACCAACGCCGCGTGCTGCAGCGCGTCTCCGTCTCGCTCAATGTGCGCGACGGCTGGACGTTTCCGATCGCCGAAAAGTACGACGTAAAGGGCATTGTCATGCTGGGCGGCTTGAAGCCTGACATGTCGCCGATGCTGTGCTCCATGCTCCACCTCGCGTCGCACACCGCCTTCACGCGCGTGGCCGACCTGGCGCTTGGCGCGGCCGGACGCCCGCACAATCTGACCAATCGCGAAGTCGAATGCTTGCATTGGGTGGCAGCCGGCAAGACCGATCTTGAGATCGCGGTCATCTTGTCGATCAGCGCCCGCACCGCGCGGTTCCATATCGAGAACGCAAAGCGAAAATTGCGTGTCGCGACCCGCGTTCAAGCCGTCGCAGAAGCGCTCAGGGTGCAAGCAATCGCAGCCTAGTGGCCTCAAAAGAATTCGAAACCAGGACCGGAAACCCCCGTGGAAATGCACGGCGCGAGAAGCGCGTGCACAGGAAGGAAATGATGAGCGAACTTCGCACCACAATCGTCGACACCGTCGAGGAAATTGGCCGCGCCAATACGCCTGAAGCGGTTTGGAGAGCGATCAAAACCTACGCCGAAACCCAAGGCTTCGAGTACATGCTCGTCGTGAAGGGCAAGCACAGCCTGATCGAATCGGTCGCAGGCAGCGTCCTCTTCACCGACATGCCGGAGGGCTTCGCCGAATCGTTCGACAAGCTCGGCTTCTCGAAGCACAACCCGCTGATCTCGCACGCGTTGAAGGAAGCGCGCCCTTACTCGGCCGCGGAAATTTGGAACCTCCCGCTCACGGTCCATCAGCGCCGCGCGCTCGCCCAGATCAACCTGTCGCTGAACGTGCTCGACGGCGTAATGATCCCGATCCGCAGTGCCGCCGCTCTCGAAGGTATCGTTCTGCTGGGCGGCAAAAAGCCCGAGATGGCGCCGATCGTGCGCTCGACGCTGCACCTGCTCGCCTACTGCGCGTTCGAGCAAGTGATCCACCTCGAAGCCAATCCGCGCCGCGCCTCGACCGGTCTCCTGTCGCCGCGCGAAGTGGAGTGCTTGAGCTGGGCTGCTGCCGGCAAGACCGACGCCGAAATCGGCCGCATCTTGGCGATCAGCCCGCGTACGACGCGCTTCCACATCGAAAATGCGAAGAAGAAGTTGGGCGTCGCCACGCGCGTTCAAGCCGTCGCCGAAGCGATGAAACGCAAGGCGATCGCGGCTTGACGGCCTAGTTCGGAGCCGGCGACTGGCGCAGGCTTTGTAGGAGCGCCAGCGTCGCAAACCCGTCCGGCTTCATCCCGGCCGTACGTTGATAGCCGCGGATAGCCTCGCGCGTACGGCGCCCGATGACGCCGTCCGCCTCGCCCACGTCATAGCGGCGCTGCGCGAGCAGCGTCTGCAACTCCACGCGGTCCGTGCGCGACAGGATAGGCATCTCCTCGCGCGGCCACGCCGTCTGGAACGAGCGGCCGCCGGAGAACCGGTTCGACAGCTGACAAATGGCCAGCGCATAGGAAATCGCGTTGTTGTACGCGAGCACGACTTTGAAGTTCGGATAGGCGATGAACGCCGGTCCCTTGTGCCCCGCGGGCAGCAAAATCGCCGCGAACGCATCGGCGCTTTGATCCGGCCGGCGCTTCAGCGAACGCCCATCCGACAACGTCACGCCCATGTCCGACCACTCGCGCACCGTTTTCTCGGTACCGATATCGGCCTGCGAGTAATCGAACGTCTCGGGCAGGCGCACCTCGTCGAAGCACGGCGCGTCCTCGACCCAACCCTTTTGCGCGAGATAATTGGCCGTCGAAACAAACACGTCGGCCTTCGTGTCCCAAAGATTGCGCTTGCCGTCGCCGTTGCCGTCTTCGGCGTATTCCAGGAAGACCGTCGGAATGAACTGTGTCTGCCCCATCGCGCCGGCCCATGAGCCGATCATGCGTCCGGCCGTGATGTCGCCGTTCTCGACGATCTTGAGCGCCGCCAGCAACTGCTCGCGCCCGAACGAAGCGCGCCGCCCCTCGAACCCGAGCGTTGCCAACGCCTCGATGACGTTGAAGCCGCCGAGGTTCTGCCCGAAATTGCTCTCAAGCGACCAGATCGCCGTGACGATGCTGGCCGGCACGCCGTGCGCGCGCTCCGCCCGGCCCAGCGACTTGCGGTACTTGCGCATCATCGCCCGCCCCTTGGACACGCGATCCGACGATACGGCGCTGTCCAAATAGTCCCAAATCGCGCGCGAAAACTCGGGCTGGTTCTCGTTAAGCTCGATCACCCGCTGGTTCAGATCGACGTTCGCGAACGCCGCCTCGATCGTGCTTTGGCTGATCCCCTTCGCCCGCGCTTCGACCTTGAAGCCCTCAAGCCATGCCGTGAACGCAGGCGAACGATCGGCCGAGTCCGGCACAGGGGCGGACATACGGACCGTGGACGGCTGGGCGGCGGCAGGCAGAGCGGCCAAGGCCAGCAAAACCGCACCCAGCACGCGGGCGGGAATCATAGGGAAACGTGCGACAAACATGACGACTCGGATGACACGGCAAAGGGCCGCAATGCAAGGGAATGAGCGCCTCCGGCGGTGCTTTGGCCCGTTGACAACCAGGAAGTGCCACACTATTGCTCCGCCCCTCTTGAAAACGCCGAAAAAGCTTGAGCCGCAGGACCCTGACCGATGAAGATCCGCAACTCGCTGAAATCGCTGAAGGGCCGCGACAAGGACTGCCGCGTCATCCGCCGCAAAGGCCGCGTGTACGTCATCAACAAGAAGAACCCGCGCTTTAAGGCGCGCCAGGGCTAATAGCCCATGGGGCCTGGCGCTATCGCCAGCACCCTTTAATACTGCCGGCATGCAGATGCCGGACCTCGACCAATCGATCCTCGCCCGCCGCAGCGAACTCATCGCCGGGTTGCGAACGCTCGTGCCCGACGGCGTCGTCGCCGATGACGACGCGCTTGTCGCCTACGATTGCGATGCGCTGACCGCTTACCGGCAAAAGCCGCTCGCCGTTGTCTTGCCCAAGACCGCCGATGAAGTCAGCGCCGTTCTCGCGTTCTGCTCTACGAACAAGCTGAAGCTGGTCCCGCGCGGGGCCGGCACCTCGCTGTCCGGTGGCTCGTTGCCGCTCGGCGACGGCATTTTACTCGGTCTCTCCCGCATGAACCGGGTGCTTGAGATCGACCTCGAAAACCGTTGCGCCGTCGTGCAGCCCGGCGTCACGAATTTGGGCATCACCCGCGCCGTCGAAGCGGACGGCTTCTACTACGCGCCCGATCCCTCAAGCCAAATCGCCTGCACGATCGGCGGCAACGTCGCCGAGAACTCGGGCGGCATCCATTGCCTCAAATACGGCCTGACGACGAACAACCTGATGGGTGTCGAGTTCGCGCTCATTGACGGCACGCGCGTGCGCTTCGGCGGCAAGGCGCTCGATGCGCCGGGTCTCGACCTCTTGGGGCTGATCACCGGCGGCGAAGGCCTGCTCGGCGTGGTTACGGAAGTCACGGTCCGCCTGCGCCGCAAGCCGCCAAGCGCGAAGGCGATTCTGATCGCGTTCCCCTCGATCGAGGCCGCGGGTCAATGCGTGGCCGACGTGATCGCTGCCGGCATCATCCCCGCCGCCATGGAAATTATGGACCGCTTCGCCATGGACGCGATCGAGGCCTACTGTGCCCCCGGCTACCCGAAGACCGCATCGGCCATCCTGATCGCCGAGCTCGACGGCATGGACGCCGAAGTCCGCGCCACCGCGGCTCAAGTCGAAGCCATCGCACGCAAGAACGGCGCGCTGGAATCCAAGGCAAGCGCGACCGATGCCGAGCGCGACCAGATCTGGGCCGGCCGCAAAGCCGCCTTCGCCGCCGCCGGCCGCATCGCGCCCGACATGCTCTGCATGGACGGCACCATCCCGCGCCGCGCACTGGCAAGCGTGCTCCAGCGCATCGGCGAGCTGTCGGCCGAGTGCGGCCTCCCCGTTGCCAACGTCTTCCACGCCGGCGACGGCAATCTCCACCCGCTCATCATGTACGACGTGATGAAGACGGGCGACCTCGAACGCGCCGAAAAATTCGGCGCCGACATCTTGAAACTCTGCGTTGACGTCGGCGGCGTCCTGACCGGCGAGCACGGCGTCGGCGTCGAAAAGCGCGATCTGATGCCGTTGATGTTCTCCGAGACCGACCTCGCCGTGCAGGAGCGGGTCAAGTGCGCGTTCGATCCCCAGAGCCTGCTGAACCCCGGCAAGGTCTTCCCCTCGCTCTCGGCTTGCGTCGAAGGCGGCGCGATGCACGTGCATCACGGCCGCATGCCATTCCCCAATCTGCCGCGGCTCTAGATGCGTATCCTAAAACCCGAAACCGAAGCTGAAGTGGTGGAGGCGCTCTCTGCAGCATTCGCCGCCGCCAGTCCCGTTGCCATTGAAGGCAACGGAACAAAGCGCACGCTCGGCCATCCCGTGAGCGCGTCCGCCGTGTTGAAGCTTTCTGGCCTGACCGGCATCACGATGTACGAGCCGGACGAGATGGTGTTTACCGCGCGCGCCGGAACGCCGCTCGCCGAAATCGAAGCCGAGTTGGCCAAGCACAATCAGATGCTGGCGTTCGAGCCCGCTGGCGCGAATGCCACAATCGGCGGCGTCATCGCTGCGGCGGTAAGCGGTCCGCGCCGCTTCGCCGCCGGCGCCGCGCGCGACCACCTCTTGGGCTTCACCGCCGTCAACGGCAAGGGTGAGCGCTTCAAGGCCGGCGGCCGTGTGGTCAAGAACGTCACCGGCTACGATCTGCCGAAACTCGCCGCGGGCTCGTTCGGCACGCTGTTCGCGATGACGGAGCTCACGCTCCGCGCCTTGCCGAGAACGACAACATGCGTGCTGGCGATCGAAGCTCTCGAACCGCGTCCCGCGCTCCGGCTGCTGCGCGACGTTGCCGCCTCGCCGTTCGATCCGACGGGCTTGAGTTACATCGCTGAAAAGCAGCTCGCGCTCATCCGCCTCGAAGGCCAAACCGACGGCGTCGCGGCGCGCAGAGACGAGCTCCGCAAGGGCATCGCTCGCGGCGCACGCGAACTTGAAGCGGCGCAGGGTACCTCTCTGTTCCGCAAGATCGCCGAAGCGATGCCGCTCTTCGCGGACACCAATTCGCTCTGGCGCCTATCGATCCCCCCGACCGCCGCCGAAACCGCAATCGGTCAAGCGAAACCAAAGCGCTGGGTCGCCGATTCTGCCGGCGGGGTGCTGTTTCTCGAATTCGAAGAACCTGGCACCCATGTTCACGCTATCGCCAGGTCGCTTGGCGGCCACGCCACGGCGCTCCGCACGACGGTGCCGATCGACGACATCTTCGCGCCGCTCGATCCCGCGATGCGCGCGCTCACCGCGCGCATCAAAGACGCGTTCGACCCAAAGCGCATCCTGAACCCCGGCCGCATGTACAAAGACCTCTGATGCGCACGAACTTCACGCCGACCCAACTCGCCGACCCGCACACCGCCGCCGCCGAACGGCAATTGCGCGCCTGCGTCCATTGCGGCATCTGCACGGCGACGTGCCCGACCTACACACTGCTTGGCGACGAACTCGACGGCCCACGCGGCCGGATACAGCTGATCCAACACATGCTGGAAACCGACAGCACGCCCAGCGCCAAAGTCGTGGGCCACATCGACCGCTGCCTCTCGTGCCTCGCGTGCGTGAGCGCATGCCCGTCCGGCGTGAACTACCCGCGCCTCATCGACGAAGCCCGCGCACATATCGAGGGCAAGCAGGTTCGCTCACGTGCGCGCCCGTGGCTGCGCAGAATGGTGGGCGCGACGCTGCCGAATCGTCGCACGCTTCGCCTCGCATTGCTGTTCGCTCGCGCCGGAAACATCGTGGCCCCGCTGCTGCCGAAGGCGCTCCGAACACTCGTCGAAACAGCCGCGCGCCTCGACATTTACGAACCGGCGCCTCGGGTCCGTCATCACAAACCCGAAGCGGCGCCGGCAAAACGCGTCGCACTTCACATGGGTTGCGTGCAAGAAGTCGTCGCCCCGCGCATCACCGCCGCCGCCATCCGCGTACTCACGCGCCACGGCTTTGAGGTTGTGCCTGTCGAAGGAACCGGCTGCTGCGGCTCGCTCAATCACCATCTGGGTCAAACCGACGAAGCTGAGCGTCACGGCACAGCGCTCGTCGCCGACATCGCAGCCAACGAAGCGCACGGCCGGTTCGACGCCGTCGTCACCACCGCGTCGGGCTGCGCGACCACCATCCGCGACTATGGCTTCCATCTCTCAACGCCCGAGGCGACGGGCGTCGCGGCGCGAACGCGCGACATCGCCGACGTGCTGCGCGACGTGGCGATGGCACCCGGAACCGCGCACAAGGGCGTGCGCGTCGCTTACCACGCCGCCTGCTCGATGACGCACGGTTTGAAGCAGGCGGCGACCGCGCCCGAACTGCTGCGCAAACTCGGCTACGATGTCGTCGAGCCGCGCGACACAAGTTGCTGCGGATCGGCGGGCGTCTACAACGTCCTGGAGCCTGAGATCGCCGGCGAATTGCAATCGCGCAAGGCTGCGAGCCTGGTGGCAACGCAGCCGCAGGTCGTCGCCACCGGCAACATTGGCTGCTGGGCCCAGATCAAGGGCGCGGTCGACGTTCCCGTCGTTCACACGATTGAACTGATCGACTGGGCTACAGGCGGCCCGTCGCCGTTCACGAAGTAGGGAGCGCGCTTACGCGCCGGTAATCTTCTTGAAGCTTGCCGCTGGACTTGGTCCCCCGAAGTCGTAGCATGCCGGATATGCGCTCCCTGCTCGCCGTCTTGGCTTTCGTACTGCTCGCAAACTCACCCGTCCGCGCGGACCAGAACGACGCACGGCTCGACCGGCTGTTTGCGCAACTCGCCGCCGTGCGCACGCTGCCCGAAGCGTCCGCGATCGAAGCGAAGATCATGGAAGTCTGGTCCCTCTCGGGCAGCGACACGGTCGACGTGCTCATGACGCGCGCCGGTGCCGCCGTGACGGCGCAAGATTTTGCGACGGCCAAGAAGCTACTGGACTCCGTCGCCGAAATGAAGCCCGCTTACGCGCAAGTCTGGTTCCGTCGCGCCGAACTCTTGCTTGCGATGGACAGCCAGCAGGAAGCGGCCGCTGATCTGGAAAAGGCGCTCGCACTCGAACCGCGTCACTTCCACGCGCTCGCCCTCATCGGCCAAATTGCCGAAGCCGCCGGCGACAAACGGGCCGCGCTCGCCGCCTACCGACGCGCTGTCATCTTGAATCCGATGTTAGAAAGCATAGCGCGCCGCGCCGGCCAAATCTCAGACGACACCGAAAAGAAACCGCCGCCGACTTAGGGCAGGACGAGTCAAAAAAGCTCGTCATGGCCGGGCTTGACCCGGCCACCCAGGAGCCGCCTCTGCGGCTCTCGCGAAAGGGCCGCTAATTTTGAACGATGCGGAAGCGCGGGTGACCGTTCCCCTGGGTGGCCGGGTCAAGCCCGGCCATGACGGGTTTATTTTAGGGCGCAGCGTGAAGTGGCCTCGGGATCGCCGCCGACTTTGTTCTCAGCACGCTAAGAGCACACCCCTTGGTAGCCGAGCTTTCGCTTTCGGCCATTCGCCAGATCGGTGAAAACGCTGCAGCCATTGTAGGCGGACTTTCCGAATACGTGTCCGAGGTCGCAGTCGGCTTGCGTGTCGTTTGGCGGTGGTAGTGCCGACGCCCTTCGGAAACTGCCGTCCGGACGAATCCAATAGCCCTCGGTTCGCAAGATTACGAGTAGCTCGTCGCCACTCAGTGCCCAGGGTGTGAAATCAACAGGCGTCGGCCAGCGGCGTACGACCTTGTCACGATGGTTGAACTCGACGACAAGTTCGGGCCGAAGCGCAGTATTTTCAGGCGGCGGCAGTTTCGCGACCTCCGCTTCGGCGACCTCGCCGCAGGGATGTTCCGACATGCGCTTGAAGCCGGGAGCAACAGTCGCGCCGTCGCCCGGCTAAAAGCGGAAGGTCTCCGCGGCGGCAGCGCCGCAGAATTCGACTATCAAAGTCAGGCAAAGGAACAGTCGAATCCGATAACGCACTCGGCGGACCTCGCGGAACATTACGCGCGCTACGCGCTAGATTAGCAGCTTTCGCAGTCACCGCCAAAAAGGGTGGGACCTCAGCGAGTGGGCCTAAGCCCCCGGCACGCCCGCGCTCCTGCGGCCGACAAACGCGACGCGCAGCAGGTTCGTCGCGCCCGGCGTTCCGAGCGGAACGCCCGCGGTCACCACGATGCGCTGACCTGACGAGGCAAATCCTTCGCGGAACGCGATCTGGCAGGCGCGGTCGACCATGTCTTCGTGATCGTGCGCATCTTCGGTCACGACGCAGTGCAAGCCCCAGGCAATCGCAAGCCGCCGCCCCGTTCCCGCAACCGGCGTGAGCGCGATGATTGGCACGCCCGGCCGTTCGCGCGAGGCACGCAGGCCCGTCGATCCGGAACCCGTCCAGCACACGATGGCCGCTGCGCGCAAAGTCTGCGCCACAACCCGCGATGCCGCCGTGATCGCATCCGGCGTGGTGGACTCGGGCTCGGAGCGCCCCGCATCGATCACCATCCGATACTGCGCATCGCCTTCGATGGAGCGCGCGATCCGGTCCATCATGTCGACCGCTTCGACGGGATACTTGCCGGAGGCGGACTCCGCAGACAGCATCACCGCATCCGCGCCGTCGAACACGGCGGTTGCCACGTCCGACACTTCCGCGCGCGTCGGGATGGGGCTCGAAATCATCGATTCCAGCATCTGCGTCGCAACCACGACCGGCTTGCCGGCCGCCCGCGCTGCCCGCGTAATAACCTTCTGCTTGCCCGGCACCTGTTCGACCGGCAGCTCGACGCCGAGGTCGCCACGCGCGACCATCACCGCATCGGAGAGTTCCACGATCTCGTGCAGCCGCTCGATCGCCGACGGCTTCTCGATCTTCGACAAAACACCCGCGCGCCCCGCCACGATCTTGCGGGCTTCGGCGACGTCTTCCGGCCGTTGCACGAACGACAGCGCGATCCAATCGACGCCGTGCTCCAGCGCGCGGTCGAGGTCCGCGCGATCCTTCGCGGTCAGAGCAGCGATGGGCAGGATGGCGTCGGGAACGTTGACGCCCTTGCGATCCGTCAATCGCCCGCCGACCTCGACAGTGGCCGTTGCGTTGTCGCTCGCGACGCTCTGCAAGCGCAGCCGTATACGCCCGTCGTCGATGAGCAGCAGGCTGCCCTCTTTCAGAACAGCGAAGATTTCCTTGTGCGGAAGATAAAGATGATGCGCATCGCCAGGCCGCGCGTCCAAGTCGATCCGGACTTGCGACCCGGCAACGAGGTCGACGCCGCCGCCCGCCATCGCCCCAATTCGAAGCTTCGGCCCTTGCAGGTCGGCCAGAATACCGATCGGCCGCTCGATCTCGGATTCCACCGTGCGAATCTTCGCCACAAGGTCGGCCAACCCGGCATGGTCGGTGTGGCTCATATTGATGCGAAAGACGTCCGCACCCGCCTCGAACAGGCGCTTGATCGTCCCCGTGTCGCGCGAAGCGGGTCCGAGCGTTGCGACGATCTTCACATTACGGCGCCGGCGCATGGTTCACGTGTTTCTGTTTGTTAGTCGGAAAGATTCTGCACCCACGTGTCTTTCTCGCCGGTATCGATTTCGAAGAAACCGGCCTGAGAGTACCCGCGTTTTCTGCAATTCTCCCGCCCTTTGACTACGAAATTGTCGGTTGCCACGCAGAAGAAACGGTTCCCGTCCCAGGCCCCGTCGACCCCCAAATGTACGCCGCGCAGATAGTAATAGCGCGCCTTCAAGGGACCGCGCAAAACGTCCGTGCAGGATTGCGGCTCGACCCGCCACCAGCCTTCGCTGACCCAGCCTTTCTTTGCCGCGCGTCCGATGGCGACCAGGAACGGATGCGTCGTCTTGTTGCACACGGTGAAGTCCGCCCGTGCCGGAACCGCGCCAAGGAGGGGCGCGAAAAACGCCAGAGCAAATACACCTCGAAACAGCATCCGAATCATCGCGAGGCCAGCATCCTCGCAGGCTGGGGCGCGGTCAAACGTTGGGCGTGATCAGGATGGCGCGGAAGTCGTTGACGTTCGTGCGTGTGGGCCCCGTCACTATCGATTGTCCCAGCGCCGCGAAGAAACGGCCCGAGTCGTTCGCATTCATCGCCGCGCGCGCATCGAGCGAAAGCGCGCGTGCCTTGGCAAGCGTATCGGGCCCAATCCAGGCGCCCGCCGCGTCGTCGTTGCCGTCGATCCCATCCGTGTCGGCGGCAAGCGCCCAGATGTTCGAAGCCCCCTGCAGCGCCTCCGCCATGGCGAGCAGGTACTCCCGGTTCCGCCCGCCGCGCCCTTGGCCCTGCACCGAGAGCGTCAACTCGCCGCCTGACAACAGCAACACGGGCTGCGCGCCGGCGGGCGTGTGCAGGGCGATCTCTGCATGCGTGCGCCCCACGCGGCGCGCATCGCCCTCGACGTTCACGCCGATGATCTTGGTCACGAGGTCAAGCCGATGCGCCTCGTCTGCCGCCGCCGACAGCGCATCCGCGCCGCGCGCGATGATCCGCGTCTCCGTCCGTGCCAACCGGGGATCGCCGGGCTTCAGTGACTCGTTCTCGGGCGCGCGCAACACACGCATCGCATGTTCGCCGGCGGCAACGTTGTATCTCGCGAGAATGTCGAGCGCATCGCGCTGCGTCGTCGGATCGCCGACCGTCGGTCCCGATGCGATCACCGAAAGATCGTCGCCCGCCACGTCCGATATCGCGAGCGCATGCACCCGTGCCGGATACGCCGCTGCCGCAAGCCGCCCGCCTTTGATGGCGGAGAGATGCCTGCGCACGCAGTTGATCTCGCCGATCGTCGCCGACGAAAGCACGAGCGCCCGCGTGATCGCCTGCTTCTCGGCCAGCGTCAGCGGCGCGAGCGGCGCGCTCCATAGAGCCGACCCGCCGCCCGATAGCAGTGCCAGAACGACGTCGTTCTCACCCAGCGGCGCAACCAACCCCAGCGCCCGCGCCGCTGCATCGCGTCCGGCGGCATCCGGCAAAGGATGTCCCGCCTCGATCACCTCGATCGCACGTGTCGCCACACCGTGCCCGTAGCGCGTGACCACAAGCCCTTCGACCGGCCCCCACGCGTCCTCGACAGCCGCAGCCATCGCCGCCGCAGCCTTCCCCGCGCCCACGACAACGACACGTCCCGGCGGCCGCCGCGGTAGGGCAGGGGGCACGATCCGCTGCGGCTGGCATGCCGTCACAGCCGCATCGAACAAGCGCCGGAGTGTGGTTGCTGCGTCGAACAGTCTTTGCGCCCTCGCGTTGGCGTTCGCTATCTTCGCCCGAGTCAGGCTTTCCCGCAAACCAGGTAACACGAAGCGTGCCGACAGACCCGCCCGCCTACGAGATCGCGAACGCCGGCGCAACGCCTCATCTCATCTTCGTCTGCGACCACGCCTCGAATGCGGTGCCGCCCGAATACGGCGCGCTGGGCCTGGAACCCGGCCTCTTCCGCCGCCACATCGCCTATGACATCGGCGCCGCCGACGTCACGCGCGCGATGGCGCAAGCGTTCGGCGCACCGGCTGTGTTGGGTGTCTACTCGCGCCTGCTCATCGACTTGAACCGCGGCGCCGACGACCCGACGCTGGTGATGAAACTCTCAGACGGCGCAATCATCCCGGGCAATGCCAAGGCCGATCATGCCGAAGTGGTAAACCGTACGCGCCGCTTCTACCGTCCCTATCACGACACGATCGAAGCCGAGATTACGCGCGCCCGCGCGCAGGACATCGTGCCCGTCATCGTTTCGATCCACTCGTTCACGCCCGAATGGCGCGGCAGACAACGCCCGTGGCAAGTAGGCGTGCTGTGGAGCCGCAAAGACGGCCGCCTCGCGCTGCCACTGCTTGAGGCGCTCCGCAGTGAGGGCGACCTCACAGTCGGCGACAACGAGCCTTATTCGGGCGAGCTCGAAGGCGACTGCATGGAACAGCACGCGCTGAAGCATGGTTTTCCGCACGTCCTCATCGAGATCCGCCAAGATTTGATCGATACGGCAACGGGCGCGGCAGGCTGGGCCGCACGCCTTACGCCCATCTTGCGCGAGAGCATCGCGCGCCTACATTCCCGTTAGGAGGGTCCCATGAACGATGCCACCAAGACCGAGATCGAAGCCGCCGTGTTCCGTCGCCTGGTTGCGCACCTGCAAAAGCGCACGGACGCGCAGAACATCGACCTCATGAATCTCGCGGGCTTCTGCCGAAACTGCCTCGGCGACTGGTTCAAAGATGCGGCTGCCGAACGTGGCGTAGATATCTCCAAGGACGACGCCCGCGCCCGGGTCTACGGCATGCCCTACGCAGAGTGGAAAGCGCGCTACCAGAAGGAAGCGTCCGCAGAACAAAAGGCCGCTTTCGAAAAATCCCACAAAAGCCACGGCTAGGTCTTGGCGGCGGCTGTGGAATCCCACAGCTTTCCCGCCCTCGCAGGATTGATTCGTTTTCGATCCGCGAACTAGGGTTCGCGCCCGAATTTCATTGGGTTTTAGTTGGGGTAGACGATGGCCAAAGCCAATTTCGCCAAGGATCAATTGAAGTCGCTGGTCGAGCGTGTGGAGCGCCTCGAGGAAGAAAAGACCGCGCTCGCGGGCGACATCCGCGAAGTCTACGCGGAGGCGAAGGGCCACGGCTTCGACACCAAAATCATGCGCCAGGTCGTGCGCCTGCGGAAACTCGACTCGAGCCAGCGCGAAGAGCAAGACACGCTGCTCGACCTCTATATGTCCGCCCTCGGCATGGCGAGCTAGAGCATTCTTCGATCAAGTGGCATCGCGCGACCTCCCCTCGCCCGCTTGCGGGAGAGGGGCCGGGGGTGAGGGGGAATCAATTGCCCCATTGATCCGAGTTCGCGCCTCATAGGCAATCACCTCCGCAAGAGTGTGCGCACTGACCGCGTCGTTCTCAACGTCGTAGCGCACGACATCGTAGCCGGCGGCACGCAACTCTCGCTCACGCAGGTCATCGGCTGCCTGACGGAACTGGTGCCAATAGCCGTCGATCTCAATCAACAGCCGCGCCTCAAGGCAGCGAAGTCGGCGATGTATCGGCCGACCGCGTATTGCCGGCGAAACTTCAACCCCATCGCGCGGCGATTGCGCAGTTCCTTCCAAAGTTCGGCTTCGAACCTTGTCTCCCTCTGACGCAGCCGCCGTGCTGCACGAATGTTCTGACCATCTCTCATCGGTCATTGTTGAGGGATGAATGTGGCGAAGTTGGGTCGCTGACTCCCCCTCACCCCCGGCCCCTCTCCCGCAAGCGGGAGAGGGGTGAAGCGATGCCCACTTGATCGGGCAGGCAAGCCGCCTCTACGGTCTGCCCAACACCTAAGGGAGACCGTCAATGAAAGCCGCCCCGTACCTTGCCGCCTGCGTAACCCTCGCCGCCGGCGCCGCATTCGCGGCCGACAATTGGTATCCGTCGAAATACGGTGCGAGCGACACGATCGGCGCGGCGAACAATCTCTCGCCAGACGCAACGCTCGCCGCATCCAAACTCGTGAAACTAGGCAAGGTGTACGCGCTCGGCGTCGTCACCGGCCCTGACACGCCGGCCTACCCGCCGCGCACCTACCAAATTGTGGTGACGCAATCGAACGACGGCACGGGTGGGACGCTCGGCTCGAACAAAGCGACCGGCAACGACGACATCCTGATGTCCTATGTCGGCATCGGCTCGCAGCTTGACGGCCTAGGCCACCTCGGCATCGACCATCGCTATTACAACGGCAACCACGCGAAAGACTTCGTCACACCTGGCGGCTTGAAGAAGCTCGGCACCGAAAGCGTGCCGCCGATCGCGACGCGCGGCGTCTTGCTCGATATGGCCAAGCTCTTGAAGAACAAGGTCCTACCCGCAGGCCGGGCCTTCAACCGCAAGGAAATCGAGGCGGCGGAGAAGGCTGCAGGCGTGACAATCGGCAAGGGCGACGTTGTGATCTTCCACACCGGCTGGATGTCGCTGGCCGACAGAGACAAGAAGAAGTTCATGGGCGGCGAACCCGGTCTCGGCAAGGAAGGCGCTGAGCTTCTCGCGGCGCGCGGCGTCGTCGCGGTTGGCGCCGACACATGGGGTGTCGAAGCCGTGCCCTTCGAAGTGAAGACCGAGGCGTTCCCCGTACACCAGATCCTGCTTGCGAAGAACGGCGTGTATCTCCTCGAAGGCATGAACACGGCCGCGCTGGCTGCCGACGGCGCGACGGAGTTCCTGTTCGTGCTCGGTCAGCCGCGCTTCCAAGGCGCTGTCCAAGCCGTGATCAACCCGATCGCGATCAGGTAGCCCCAAAGCCGAAGTAGAGCAGCACCGGCACCAGCACAGCGACCAACGCCTCGCCGGCGATGAAACCGGAGGCGAGCGGCACCATGTACACGCTCGCCGAACGCCTGGCGACGATCATCCAGATCGCCCCCAACACCGCGCCCACAAAGATCATCGCGACCGGCGCGAACGGCAGAAGGAAGCCGAGCCCCAAACCCGTCGGCGACGGCACGAAGGCCTTCCACTTCGTGTCTTCGGCGAGCGCAAAGATGACGCCGAGCACCGCCGCAGCCGCCATCGCGATCAGCGCCGTCACGGGCAAGGCATCGACGCCCGCGCTCAGGATCTCCGCAAAGCCTGCCGCGCGCCGCGCCGTCGGTGCCGCAAGTTGTGCGTTCTCGCCGACGATGCCGTACGTCGAAACCAGCATCGGATAGGTCCATGCCAGCGCCGCCGCACCGACCGGCGCACCGATCAGCTGTGCGATCGTCATAGCCCGCGGCGTCGAACCGATCAGGTGCCCGGTCTTGTAGTCTTGCATCAACCCTTCCGACGTCGAGGCGATCGTGCCCGTCGTTGCATTGCCCATGATGTTGGCCGTCACGTTGCCGGGCGCGACGACGGCGAACAGGCCCTGCATCATGTTCGAGAGCGCGCTGATCGGCCCCCAGTTCGTCTCGCCCAGCGCCCGCAACCCGACGAGCATCAGCGGGATCGACAACACGATCGCAACCACGCTCATCCAAATCGGCATGCCGAAATACTGTTCCTGCAGATAGCAGAGCGCGGCTGCGAGACCGATAACGCCCAAGAATACCAAGCTGAGCGGCACGTCGCCGCCCGACACGCCGCCCAAGCCCCGAAACGCTTCCGCCAGCAACTTCCAGCGCACCGCGAGGATCGTCATGCCGGCCGCCACGATCATCCCGATCGCAGGCCACATCAGCCAGAATAGAACCTGCGTCCGCGTCGGGTGATCCGGCAGAATGCCGTTCTCGATCAGCTGCAACGGTGCAAACAGCCAGCCCACGCAAACGCCGACCATCAGCCAGAAGCTGATGCGCAAGCCAATAATCATGCCGCTGCCGATCGAGAGCAGGCTGTACGAAACGCCCACACCCATTGCGGCCAGCACGAACGAAGCGCCCGCCGCCCCCCAGGTCAGATCGCCGGGGGTCCAACCTTCCGGCACATACTTGAAGAGCTGCGCATCCTCGCGGACGAACATCAGCGCCGCCGACATGAGCAAGCCGATCCCGAGGATCGTCGCCGCCCGCCGTGCCTGGATGTAAGCGACGTCCGTCTTCTCGCTGCCGCGCGGCGGGTCGAGAACTTTTAGCGTTTCCGCCGCCGCCATCCCGTCGGGAAACGGCAGCTTTTCGTCGACGACGAAGTGCTTGCGCATCGGCACCGCCAGCAACACGCCGAGCATCGATGCTGTGGTCAGCCAAATGAACGTCTGCTCCGGCGTCGGGGCCAGCGTGAACGTCACGAGCTTCGACTCGCGCAACATGTCGAACGAGGCGAGCACGATGCACATGAACGCGGTCTGCGCCGCCGACGTGCCGGCCGTCTGCACGATGTTGTTCTGCCACCGGTCGTAGGACTTGCCCGCGATCACGCTCAAGATCACGAAGCCGAAGAACGCAGACACGATCGACACGTTCGGCCCGAACCCGAGCTTCAGCACCATGTAAGGGTAGGAAAGCCCCATCACCGCCGCGACGATCACCGCCGCAAAGACCGAAGCGAACGAGAGTTCGCGCCCCCGCACATGCGCACCCGTGTCGGTTCCCGCTTCCACTGCGCCCGCTTCGGCCATTGGCTTCCCCTCGAAATTGGTGCGGGAACCTAGCGAACGCCCGCCGATATCGGCAACATCGCTGAGTGACCGCATTCCGGGAGGCCTAAGGTGAACACGACAAAGAAAGCCGCGCGTGCCCGGAACGCATCACTACCGAAGGCGATGGCACGGTGTTTGTGCACTGCGGTGGAGATCGAGGTCGCGCTCCCCGTCTTCTGGGCGTGGCACGATCATTCCGCCGCGAGCCGGCGCGCCCATGGCGCGGCCTACGCAACCTACGTGGGATGTTGGAAGAGCAAAGTTCGCTTGGCAAAGGGTGATGCGCTTCTCACGCGCTTCGAAGACAAAGACGCCGCCCGCATCCGCACGTTCTGCAGCCGCTGCGGCACGCCCGTCATGTACGAACGCAGTCACTCCCCCAAAATGGTCAACATCCCCCGCGCGCTCTTCACCGGACGCACGGGCCGCGAACCGCTCTACCACATCGCCATCGAAGAGCTTCAGGAATGGACCTATCTCGGCGAAAGCTTGAAGCCGCTCAAAGGCTACCCCGGCGTCGTCTGGACCGGTCCGAAACGACGGCGCAAGACGATCGAGTTCGAAGACATTGACCCGTTGAACAGCTGACTCGAAGAGCCGGAGGGCGGTGCAGCGCTAAGCGTCATGGGCAAGCGCTGCACCGATCAAGGTGGCTACTTCTCCGCCAGCAGTTTCTCCATCTGGTCGAGGATGCGGTTCATTCGTGCCTCGAGCGCGCGGTAGGGAACCGGCGTCGCCATGTCCGCGCCCGCGGTCTTATAGAGCGCATACGGATAATCGGACCCGCCGGCACTCAAGAGCGCGATGAACCGCCGGCGTGCCGGTTCGCCTTCTTTGAGCACCGCATCCGCCATATAGGCGCCGCCAGCCATCGATGTCGCGTAGTTGTAGACGTAGAACCCGCGATAGAAGTGCGGAATGAACGCCCACTCGACGCAGTATGCGGGATCGATCCGCATCACGCCCTCACCGGTGCCGTGATACGCTTGAGCAAGTCGCAGTAGACTTGCGTCATCCGCTCGCCCGTTAAGGGTTCGCCTTTTTCGGCGAGCGCATGCGCATTGATCAGGAATTCGGCGAACATCGCCTGGCGGAAATAGCTCCCGCGAATCTGGTCCAGCGCCTCGTTCAGGAACGCGAGCTTCTCGTCCCGCGTCTTCGCCTGCGCCAGCATGTGCTCGAACAGCAAGACTTCGTTCGTGATCGACGCCGTCTCCGCCGTAAACGTCGAGTAGTTCGAAAGCTCGTACGGTTGCGCGCGCGTTGTCAAAACGGTGTGCACCGCATGCCCCCACTCATGCGCGAATGTCGAGAGCGAATCGTAATCGTCGTTATGATTGAGCAGCAGGTAGGGATGAACGTCGTAAGCCCCGCCGCTCATATAGGCCCCGGAAGCTTTGCCCGGCTGCGGGTAGACGTGGGTCCAACGCTTCGAGAACCCGTGCTTGAGAATGTCGGTGTACTCGCTCCCGAACGGCGCGAGCGCGGCAAGCGTCAGCCGCCTCGAGTCCTCAAGTGTGTAGACGTTTTTGACCGAGGTCAGTGGCGCATAGATGTCGTGATAGCCCAGATCGTTGACGTCCAACATCCGCGCACGGAGCTTGAGCGCCCGGTGAAATGTTGGCAGCGCGCGGTTCACCTCGGAAATCAACGTGCGCACGACAGGCTCGGGCATGTTGTCGGCGAACAGCGAGGATTCCAGTGCGCTGTTGTACTTTCTCGCTTTCGCATAGAACACATTGCTCAGCATCGCCGCCTGCAGGTTGGAGCCGAGCGTCCCTTCGAACGACTTGTACGCCCCCAAAACGCATCGAAGACGCGCTTCCGGTCGGCCCGGTTCGGCGCCTGGCGGTGCAGCGAATACGCCGCCTGCGTCAGCTTCACTTCGGTCCCGTCGGAGAGCTTCACGGTCGGAAACGGCAATTCCCCGTTCGCGAAGATCGAATAGACGTTACCCGGCTGGCCCAGTGCATTGCCGGCTTGCGCGATCACGTCTTCCGATTCCGGCGACAGCGTATGCGGCGCGCTACGCAGCGTGTCGCGCAGAAAGAACGTGTTCTTCTTTAAGCCCGGCGCGGCGGCGATGAATTGTTCGACCTTCGCCGATCCAAGGCTCAAGATCTCGGGCCTGATCCAAGCCGTCGCCTCGCCGAGTTTCGAATAGAGCGTCGATCCGGTCTGGTTGCGCGCTTGATCGGGTGCGGAGCGCACGTCCTCATCAGACTTAAGCGAGGCATAGATCGCAAGCCGCGCCAGTCGCTTCTCGATCGCCGTGATCGCGTCGAGCGTCGCCAGCATCGTCTTCGCGTCGCGCCCGAGCGAGCCCTTGTACTTGGCGATACCCGCGATCTCTTTCTCGAGCTTCGTACGCTCTTCATCCCAGGCCGTGGTGGAGGCAAAGAGATCGGTCAAATCCCACGTCGCATTGGCGTCGGGCGTGGGCGCCGCCACAGCCCCTGACAGGCTCAAGGCTATCGCGACACTGGCAAGCAACAACCGGCACTTCATGAAATCCCCCTCGGAATTGGCTCTAGACTCGAGCGGCACACTAAACAAACGCGCCGAACATTGGCCTTCACGCTTGGTTGATCCGTACCCCGCGCCTCGGCCCGCTGCAAATTCGTCGGATTCCGCCGATTCCTCTTTGCGCGGCAGTCGATCCAACGAAAAAGGCCGCGCTCTTTGTCTAAAGAACGCGGCCTCTCAACCTGCAGAAGCTACGACTAGTACCCGTCGTACGCCGCGTCCGGATCGTAGTACTCATCCTCGTCATAGCCGGGCCCGTACGCGTAGCCGTACTGCGGCCCCGCATATTGCGGACCGTAAGCGTAGCCGTAGTGCTGTGCGGGCGCATACGCACGCTCGCGGCATCCGCTGGTCGCAATCGCGTTGCCCGCAAAGCTGCCGAGCAAAACGCCGGCGACCGTCGCCGGACCGCGGTCGCTGTGACGATAGCCGTGCCAGCCGTGATAGTGGTGCCCGCGCGCAAGATTGCTGCCGATGACGCCGCCAAGCACGCCGCCGATCAGCGTCCCCGCAACGCTCTCGCCCGCGCAGTTGCGCTCGCCCTGATAGGCATAGGCTGGCGGACCGGCATGATAGGAGCCGCTATGAACGGGCGGACCGTAAGCCGGCGCACCATAGGCAGGTCCGCCGTAATTCTGCGGCGCCGGACCCTGACCGTAGTTGCCGTAGATCTTGCCCGTCGCAAATGCAGGGCTCGCCGCACCGAGCAGCAATGCACCCGCCGCAAGCGCCGAAACCAACACCTTCGTCATGACACTCGTATCTCCCAAAGCCGGCCGATCGAACGCCGGTTCTAAGCATCCATTCCTAGCACAGCGCGCGCCGCCTGAACCTGGCATGAACAGCAGCAGGGCGCGGAAATACGAGCTTTGGCGCACCTCACGCAGCTTCCGCCACAAGCGTGAGCAGCATACGCCGAATGCGATGCAGGCTCCACGCCATAACGGCAATGCCAAGCACAACGAGCAGCACGGCCGCCCACGGCGCAAGCAGCTGCGTGCCGTCGCTGGCGCCGAAGCCGAATAGGCGCAAACTGTATTCGTCGTCGCCGATGAGAAAGAGGCCGGCGCTGGCCGGACGAAGCAGGCTGTTCAACGACGCGAGCATCACGCAAACGCCGAGCGCTGCGGCGAGAACGAGCCCCGTCGCACGCAAGAGGTAAGCGGTTCCGCGCGCGGCATAAAGCGATAGCGTGCGCACCACCATTCCGGCGTCGCCATAGCGCGGCGGCGCGCGGAATACGGCTTCCGCGAGGAGCGGCGCCAAGAATTCCTTCGGATTTCCGACGCGTGTGAGCGCCGCGTTCAAGCGCTGCAATTCGTCGCCGGTGAGCTGCTCGCTGGCAAGCAAGTCCTGCACATGCGCTTTGAGGTCTTGGATCAACTCGCGCCGCACGGGGCCGGCAAGCGGCGAAAGCACCGCTTCCGCTTTGAGGAAGTAGAGCAGCCAAGCCCGTCTGGCGCGCGCGTCTTTGAACATCGTCAGCCTCCGCCCCCCTTTGCGCGCTCGACCGCACGCGTGATGTCGCCCCATACGTCGCGCATGTCGGAAAGCGCGGTTTGCCCGCTCTTGGTCAGCGCGTAGTACTTGCGCCCAGGCCCCGTCGCCGCGTGCTCCCAGCGATGACGTACGAAGCCTTCGTTCTTCAGCCGCAAGAGAATGGCGTAAAGCGTGCCATCCGCGACCTCGAGGCCGCAGCGTACCTTCAAATGCTCGACAAGCTCGTAGCCATAGTACTCCCGCGCCGCCAGCGTCGACATGACAACCAGCTCCAAAATGCCTTTGCGCGCCTGTGAACCCCAGTTCACGAGGAATTCATTCTGCGCCACACGATGCTCCGACTCGCTGAAAGCACTATAGCATGCTATATAGCAATGAGAGGTATATTGCGATGGAGGAATTGGGTGATGGCTGGGGATGGAATTTCAAGGGCCTGGCGCGACAGCGGCTGGTTCGCGGGGCTCGAATTCGCGCTGTTCGTGGCGGTTTTCCTGGCCGGCAGTTACAACTACCTGCCGGTCAGCCATACGCCGTATCTCTTTGTCCTCGGCTGGATCATGCTCTTGGCCGCAGGACGGCGCTGGGCCGACGTCGGCTTCCGCTGGCCGGAGCACCCGACCTCGGCCATCGTGCTGGGCGCGCTCGCCGGCGTCGCCCTCTCGTTGCACGAGTTGATTGTGCTCGAGCCTGCGGTTCGCGCACTCACCGGCACGTCGCCCGACCTCAGCTTCTTCAAGGAGCTCAAGGGCAACCTGCAGGCGACGTTGTTCTTCATCGCACTGTCATGGGTGCTCGCCGCTTTCGGCGAGGAAATGGTTTGGCGAGGCTATGCGATGACCCGCGTCGCAGAGTTTTTAGGTGACACGCGCACGGCCTGGGCGCTGAGCCTCGTCTTCGTGAATATCGGTTTTGGTATCGCCCACGACTATCAGGATCTCAGCGGGATCGTCGTTACGGCCGTCGGCGGCATGGCCTTTGGCGTGCTCTACCTGCTCGCCGGCCGGAACTTGATCGTACCCATCGTCGCGCACGGTACGTCCAATACGGTGGACTTTCTATTCATGTACCACGGCGGAATTATTCCCGGGGTTTGAGACGAGGCCGATGAAGAGATCTGCGTCTTGCTTGAGCACTGGTCGGATTGGTGCTGGCACGAACGCCTAGCTTCGCTTGGGTGTTTCAGAAAATGAACGGGGCGAGCTTTCGGTGTTAGCGAGCGTGAACAAGTGCGCGGCGCGCAGCAGGGCGATACGCGCAGCATCGCCCCTGTGTTGAGCCTCACTGCCGCAATCTGTGCTCGCGAGCCCCTGCTTGACCCCACCGCAGCCGAAGGCTTGGCTTGTGCTGCAGTGGCGAGGTCGGTGATCCCGGGACCTCGACGTGCAAGAGTTGCAGCCATTCCAAGCGCGGAGCGAGTGCCATGACGACCGATCTCCTGTTGTTCGCATTTGGTTGTATATGCGCCGGGATTGGGGGCGAGTTGTTTGTCGACGGCTTGGTGAGTTTGGCCGATCGATCCCGCATCCCCCGGGGCGTCGTGGCGGCGACGATCGGGGCCTTTGCAACGTCGGCGCCCGAACTCATTGTCGGAATCACGTCCGCATCGCAAGGCGTTCCCGAAATTGCGCTAGGCGATGCAACCGGAAGCAATGTTGTCAACATTGCGTTGGTCCTTGCCATTCCACTCGCCGTCTTTGGGCTGACCGCGCCACGCGACAGCGTTTTCCGTGATGTTCCGTTCGCGCTCGCGCTCTATCCGATAATTGTGCTGGCTGGTCTCGACGGAAGGCTCTCTCAGGACGAGGCAGTGATGCTGTTGGCGGTATTCGCGACCTGGTTCTTGTGGGTCATGGTCTTTGCCTTGCGCAATCGCTCGAATGCTCCGCCACCGGAGAATGGCCGCAGCGGTGCGCTCCTCGCCCTTGCCGGTATCGTCGGCCTTTTCATGCTGTTCCTTGCCGGTCAGCTCATCGTGGCCGGTGCAACGGGACTTGCCACCTCTGCCGGTCTGCCTCCGTTTGTGATCGCGGCGACTGTGGTCGCTCTCGGCACGTCTGTTCCGGAGTTGGCAACCGTGATCATCGCAGTGGGGCGCCGGCATCATGAGGTCGGCCTTCAGACCATACTCGGCAGCAACATCTTCAATACGCTGTTGATTGTTCCCATTGCCGCACTCATTCACCCTCTCGCCATCGACTTGAACGCGGCATCGATCGTGCTCGCTGCAGGATTTGTGGCGACCCTGTTCGTCGTGCCGGTCGGCAGCCTCAGATTAGGGCGCTGGCGCGGCTCCGCACTACTGCTACTCTATGTATCATTCATTGCGATGAACGCCGCGTTGATTTGGTGAGACGTACTCACTGAGCCTTCAAGTGCGGTCTTGATGGATTCCTCGCCTCGAACACCGACTGGATGGCGCTAGCTCTTCGAAGCTTCGACGCGGCATTCAGTGGTGGATGAAGAGATGCGTCGGGCTCGTCTTCAGGAGGCGCTCTGTCGTCGTACCGAGAAGCCACTCGCGCCAGCCCCGGTGCCCGTAGGCGCCCGCCACCACCAAGCCGGCGCCACTGGCCGCCGCTGTGACGGCAGCTGCAACATCGGTATCGGCTGAGACCGGAGACGGCGCGGCTTGGTAGTTTCGCTCGCGCAGGAACCGCACGGCGATGTCTGCGTCAGTAGCAGCTTTGGCGGCGTCACGATCAACGCTGACCACGACAACCTCGCGATCGGCGCGCAATCCCATCGCACAAAACAATTGCAATGCGCGCATGGCGGGGATCGAGCCGTCATAAGCCACAACGGTCCTGCCATCACTCGACGCCTTCGCGGGCGATACGATCAGCGGACGCGGATTATTGCGCAGCAGCTCCACGATGAGCCGGCTGAGCGGCGCGAGGACCCCGGAAAAATCACTGTCGACGCCCAGCAAGACAGCATCGTGGGGCGCGCTTGCGCTGACGAATGCAGCTGACGCAGTGCCGACAATGACCGTGGCGCCGTCTTTCACACCGGCAACACGGCACTCCGCGCTGAATGCCTCCGCGAATGTGGTAGCCTCCGCCCTCGCGCGTTCTATCAGAACCGCGTCGCGGTGCTCCTTATAGGGACCAGCTCCAATCGGGGTTGCCTCGGGCGGAGCGACGATATCCGGCTCGACAACGGTAATACCCTGAAGCGTTGCGTCGTGCCGGCGAGCAATTGTCAGGGCAAGTTTCCTCGCTTCGAGCGCGGCGGGCGTGCGGTCGAGGGCGAGAAGGAGGCTCTTGATCATCGAACTGTTCCCGAGCTGTTCGTTGCACATGTTCAACCACAATCGCGCGCCGAGGATTGACCGCGATCAAACCTGCGGCGCCGCCGAGCGTTTGGGGAGGCTGTATCTCAGCACGAGGAGTCCGATGGCCGCCGACAGGAGCGACCCGCCCAGAACGCCCAACCGCACAGGCGCGTCGTACGCCGGCCCGGTAAACGCCAAACCTGCAATGAAGAGGCTCATCGTGAAGCCAATGCCGCAGAGCAACGCCATACCGTAGATCTGGGCTAGCGTCACGCCCGGAGCTAGGGGCACGAGGCCGGTGCGCACCGCCACGTACGCCGGGGCGAAAACACCAACCTGCTTGCCAAAGAACAGAGCCGCAGCAATGCCGAGCGAAATTGGGGTGAAGAGGCCCTCGAAGCCAACGCTCGCAAAAGAGACGCCTGCATTGCAGAACCCAAACAATGGTACGATGAAGAAGGCAACGACCGGATAGAGATCCTCCTCCAACTGCTGCAGCGGCGCTCTTTCGCGCCCGTTCCCCGCGCGCGAAGGTATGAACAAAGCCGCGACGACGCCCGCCAACGTGGCGTGAACGCCTGATTTCAGCAGCGCTGCCCATGCAATGACGGCCACGACGACATAGGGCGCGATCAACGTCACTTTGAAACGGTTGAGCATCAGAAGTACGAGCACCGCAACCGCCCAAGCTCCCAGGGCGCCAATCGAGAGATCGTCTGTGTAGAAGAGCGCGATAACGATGATGGCGCCGAGATCGTCGATTACCGCTATTGCCGTCAACAAGACCTTGAGCGCAATGGGAACGCGCGAGCCCGCAAGGGCAAGAACGCCCAACGCGAACGCAATGTCTGTGGCGGCGGGGATTGCCCAACCCCGCAAGGCAACGCTGTCGCCCGTGTTGATCCAAGCGTAGATGAGAGCCGGCACCGCCATGCCGCCAATGGCGCAAGCGACGGGTAATGCGGCCTTCGAACCGCTTGAAAGCTCGCCAGTCAGTACTTCGCGCTTTAACTCAAGCCCCACGAGAAAAAAGAAGACGGCCATCAATCCGTCGTTGATCCACAATAACAGCGGTTTGTCGATCTCGAAGGCACCGATGCGTACCGTCATCGGCAGCTCGCGCAGCGCATCGTACCAAGTTGATAGGGGCGTGTTGGCCGCAAGGAGCCCAAGCGCTGCGGCGGAAATCAGGACGAGGCCTGCTTTGAGATCGCGATTTTCGGTGCTGGGTATGGCCACTATCGTGCTGTCCGCCTTTTACTCTGATCACGTGGAACTTTTGGCTCGGGAATCAACCCATCGCTGAGTGAGACATTTCCCGAAAAGGATCATGAAGCGCGCCAAATCGCCTCTTCCCAACCGCGAGACAGCCGGGACGCAGAGTGAATGAGCCCGACGTGCGAGTACGCTTGCGGAAAATTGCCCCACAGCGTCCCGCTCTGCGTGTCAAAGTCCTCGCTTAACAACCCGACATGATTCCGGCAAGCGATCGCGCGTTCAAAGAGCTCCCGCGCCTCCGCCTTGCGGCCGGCAAGCGCCAGTGCATCGCAGTACCAAAACGTACAAATTAGAAAGGCCGTCTGTGGCTCGCCGAAGTCGTCGGCCTCATGATAGCGGTAGACGAAGCCGTCACGCATGAGGCGCTGAGCCACCGTGTCGAGCGTCTTGGCGACGCGCGGATCGCTTGGGTTTACGATTCCGATCTCCGTGAGCAAAAGCGTCGACGCATCGACCACCGCGTGATCGAGCACGCCGGATATCCAACCGTCGCGTGTGGTCGCCCGCGTCAACACCTGTGATCTGATCTCTGAAGCCTTTGCTCGCCACTCTTGAGCATCATTGTGAATGCCGAGATGCGCTGCGATCATTGAAAGCCGATGCGCAGCGGCCCAACACATGGCAGCCGAATAGGTGTGCGGCACAACCCGCCCGCGATACTCCCATGGGCCTGCATCAGGTTGAAGCGCGCGGTCAAGCGCAGTACGTCCGACGCCCAGCAATTGATCATACAGGGTTCGATCGCCAGCGCTCGGTAGACGACGATCCCAGAACATCTGCGTCGCAGTAAGAACGATGGAACCATAGACGTCGTCTTGCACCTGAGACGCGGCGCCATTACCAAACCGGACAGGCCCCATTCCCTTGTAGCCGCGAAGTGCCGGCGCGACGCGCTCGTCGAGGTCCTGCCGCCCGCAAACGCGGTACAGCGGCGCGATCGCCTTGGTCCCATTGTCTGCCAAGACCGCATCAAGAATGAAGCGAATGAATCCTTCCATCGTTCGCGTGGCGCCCAGCCGGTTGAGGGCACCCACGGTGAAATAGGCGTCGCGCAACCAACAATAGCGGTAGTCCCAGTTGCGTGTTGACGACGGTGCTTCGGGAATCGAAGTAGTTAGAGCTGCGACGATCGCGCCGGTGTCTTCGAAATTGCATAGTTTCAGCGTGATCGCCGAGCGGATGACCTCGTCTTGCCATTCGAATGGAATTGACAGACCGCGCACCCAGCGCCGCCAATATGACTCGGTGTCCGTCAGAAAGCTCGCCGCAAGCGTTTCCAGGCTGTCCGGCACCGGCTCATCGGCACCGATAAAGAGATGTATCGGCCGATCGAGCGTGAATTCAGACTCCTCGACAAGATAAGCCAGCGGCATGTCCGTCGTTACGCGCAACGTCAATGACGAGCTGGAGTAGCGGATGTGGTTGCTTCCCTGGCTTACCTTGGGAGAGCTCCCCCCGAGGTCGAACGTCGGGCGCATTCGCACCCGTATACGGGGTCTGCCGGCAACGGGAATGATCGTGCGAACGAGAAGTTGCGGGTGAAACGAGCGCCCAAACCGTTCGTGTCGCGGCGCGAAATCTATGATCCTCAGGCATGCTCCATTGGCATCAGTCGCCGTCGTTTCGACGATTGCCGTATTCGGGAGATAGCGTTGGCTCCAGCTTGCGTCGTTGGCAACTACGATATCGTGAAACCCGCGTTCTGGTGCCTCGCCATCGACCAATGCGGCGAACACCGGATCGCCGTCAACCCGGGGAAAGCAGAACCAGACATGCCGGCCGGTCTTCGTGATGAGACTTGCGATTGCGCAGTTCCCAACGGCAGCGAGGTCGAGTGTCGCCATGCTTCTACAGCCTCGCGACCGACTTCAGCCAGCGGCGCACCTCTCGAGGCATACCCGCGAACCGGACAAAGACGTCGAGCCCATGGCCACCGAGAGCCTTGGCGGCGCGAAAGCCATCCTCGTCTGTGACGTCGTCGCCCACGAAGACGGGCTTGCGCCCACGGAAAGGTTCGACCTGCATTAGGAGTTCAACCGCCCGTGCCTTGGTCACAGTTCGTGGACGAATCTCGATAGCCATTTTCCCTTGCAAGACTTCGAATTTCGACGTCTCGCTTTGCGTAAGCTCTATGCAAAACTGCTTGAAGAACCCTTCGAGCTGCGGGACCCGGCGATAGTGAACAACGACGCTATGGACCTTCCGCTCCACCAGGACACCGTTCTTGTTGGCCGCGGCAGCGGTCAATGCCTCTATCCAGTCGGATGGCACCTGGTCATCAAGCTCGTCACGGTCTCCGGAAGGTAAACGAACCACCGCTCCGTGTTCCCCAGCCCCCGGAAGGCGAAGCGGAGCGAGCAATGAATCAACCTGGGCCAAGGGCCGGCCACTGACGATTGCGAGCGCGCCGCCTAGCGCGACCGATCCTGCTGCCAAGTCGTGGATCAGATCGTTTGGTACCACAACGCTGTCCGGTGTCGGCGCAATGTCCAGCAGCGTACCGTCGAGATCCAGGAACAAGGCCCAATGGCTCTCGGGCGCTGGCGGCGACGCGAGTGGAAAAAAATATGGCAGCGCGAATTGGTCAATCATTGCTTACGGCTTCCACATGTGTGCGCTAGTTGCGGTATCGCATCGTGCTTGAGCTCATTCCCAACCGGTCGTTGCGGCGCCCGCCGGGACCGCCTGCGACCGTCCGGCGTGTAGGGGTGGCATGTAGAGGAGCAGGCAGGACGCAACAAAGATCGAAGAGTACGTGCCGATCACGATGCCCCAGAGGATCGCTGCGGCGAAGCCAAACATTGCGCTGCCGCCAAGTATGAGAAGGGGGAGAACGGACAGAGCCGTTGCAAAGCTCGTCAGGAAGGTCCGCCCGAGCGTTTGGTTGGTCGACAGGTTGATGAGGTTGCCGAGGTCCATCTTCTTGTGCTTTCGCCGGTTCTCTCGTATGCGGTCGAAGATCACAACGGTGTCGTTGATCGAGTAGCCGGCGAGGAGCAACAGGGCCGCAATCGATGTGGGGTTAAAGTCGAGCTGAAAAAGCGAGAACAAGCCAACAGCCATAAGAACGTCGTGACCGGTGGCCATCAGTGCGGCAACACCAAATTGCCATTCGAACCGAAAGGCTACGTAGGTGGCGATCACGAGAACCGCCAACAATGTCGCAATGACGCCGCTCTGAAACAACTCGCCGGATACTTTCGGGCCTACTGCCTCTACACGGTCGATCGTGAAGCCCGCGCCTAAGCCGCTCTTAATAGTGTTCGCCACCACCTGCTCGTGCCCCTCGGTCTTAGCAGATGGTTGCACACGGATGAGGACCGCGTTGTCGGCGCCAAAATGTTGGATCGCAACCTCTCCGAACCCGAGCGTGTTGACTGAATCGCGCAGCCGGCCAATGTCGATCGGTTTTTCATGCCGGGCTTCGATGATGACGCCGCCGGTGAAGTCGATACCGAGGTTCAGTCCCTGCAACCAAAGGGACAAGACTGTTACAACGATTAGCGCCCCATCGATCGCAAATGCGACGAGCCGGTGAGCGACGAAGTCGATATTCGTGTCGTCTGGTATCAGTTTCATTAGCCCGCCAACTCTCGTCCGGACGGATCACGTTGTCGTCCATGAGGCGATGAGCGGCTAACTGAATGCGGCAGTCCCTGCTGTCAACGATAGGCGTATCGATCGGCGGTTGACTGTTAACATCCTAGAACCGCGCGCTGAGTGTTCGTTTAGGTTTCTGAACCGGAGGCGCCAAACAGCGCGTATTCAATTTGCGAGCTCGTGCAGCCTGCGTTACCGGGTCGCTTGGTAGAGGGAGATGCACTGATGACGCAACGTCGCCATTGTTCACGGGTTAGCGTGCTAGTGCTCGCTGCGGGACTGGTAACTTCCTGCGAGGAAGAGCCGGCTAGTTCCTACTTTGGAACTGCGCCACCGGAAAGCCCCGCTGTGGAGGTCCAGCGCCCGCAGACTGACTCCACGTGCCCTGCATACTACTACTACAACTTCAACTCCGAGCGGACGGCCGACAGCGAATACTGTGCGCGAATCCTCGCAAGATGCATGGGACCCAATGGGCGGCCGCGCGACAACTGCATTTGAAGACCTGTTGTACCATGCGTTCGGTCCGCCAGCTCAAAGCTATCTCTCAGGGTCGTGCGAGAGTGGCGCGGCGACGCTCTCGAGCGGCAGGCGGGCAGCGGACACCCCCCAAATGGCTTGCACGAATGCCGCGAATATCATCAGGCTGCCGCCCAATACGTAGCCCCACATAATCATGGTGCGTTCGCCGGACTCGATGAGTGCGCCGAAGAGTATTGGCCCGATGATGCCTCCAAGTGCTGTGCCTAGCGCGTAGAAGATCGCAATGCTCATCGCACGCATTTCGAGCGGAAACGTCTCGCCGACAGTAAGGTACGCTGCGCTGGCTGCTGCTGAAGCGAAAAAGAAGACGATCATCCAGGCGATGGTTTGGGTTTCGGCTGTCAAATGTCCAAGATGGAAGAGGTACCCGGTGGCGACAAGCAAAATGCCCGCAAGCCCGTATGTGCCTGCGATCATGCGGCGGCGCCCGATTGTGTCGAACCATCGTCCGAGGAGAAGCGGGCCCAAGAAATTGCCCGCAGCAAACGGAAAGATGAACAAGCCGACATCTTCCGTAGGGATCGAGTAGAACTTCGTGAGTATGAGCGCATAAGTGAAAAATATGGCGTTGTAACAAAACGCCTGGCTAGCCATCAGTGTGAGGCCGACGAACGTTCTCCGTGGATAGACGCGAAACAGCGTCGTGACGACCTCGACGACAGGCGTGCCAGACCGGCTCTTGAGGCGAAGTGCCGGCAAGGTGTCCGAACGAGGAAGCTTGCACTGGTGCTCTCGCTCCACCTCCGCCTCGATTTCGCTCACGATCAGTTCGGCTTCGGCCAACCTGCCGTGGGTCATCAACCAGCGCGGACTTTCCGGGATGAAGCGGCGCAGGTAGATGATCACGATGCCTATTAGTCCCCCGAGAACGAATGCGACGCGCCAGCCGACGTGGGCAGCAAAGATCGTGGGGTCGAGCACGATCAGGGACCCGAGCGCGCCCAGCGCTCCGCCGACCCAGAAGCTCCCGTTGATGATTAGGTCCGTGGCGCCTCGGTGTCGCGCCGGAATGAGCTCCTGGATTGCGGAGTTGATAGCCGCATACTCGCCGCCGATACCGGCGCCCGTGATAAAGCGCAGAAGCGCGAACGACCAGAAGTCCCAAGCAAGGCCGGAGAGCACCGTCGCGATCAAGTAGACGGCCACAGTGATCGTGAACAGCCGCTTGCGGCCGAGCCGATCGGTCAGGAAACCGAACAAGACCGCGCCGCAAATGGCGCCAGCGATGTAAGCACTCGCTGTTAGTCCAATTTGAGTTTCGCTGAGGTTCAAGCCTTCGGGGCGCGCGATAGCCGCGGACAAGGAGCCGACGAGCGTCACCTCGAGCCCGTCGAGGATCCAGGTGACACCCAGCGCAACCACAACGAGCCAATGAAATCGGCTCCACGGCAACCGGTCGAGCCGCGCGGGGATCGTAGTGGAGAAGCTCGTGGTCTGATCTGTCATTGGATACTCGGTCGTCGCTCGCGTGGTTCCGACGCTGTAGCTCAACTGCACCGAGAAGCGGTGTGCCGCGTGTGCGCGGACCGCAGTTTCGCAAGTCGCGCGCAACGATTGTCGCAGGCCATGAACAGAGCGGCGCGTCGATGTTTCGGAAGCTGAACAGACTTGATCGATGCCACGCGAAGCTAATTGCGGATCGACGATAAGGCCGATAGTGGAACACTTAACAAGCCATGCTGATGAACCATCTCCTCTCCAAGCTGCGAGCGTTGCTTGCACCGCTTAAGAACCCGCAGTTCGCCAAGCGTGCCGCCGTCTATGGCGTTCTCGTCGCGGCCGCTTTTGCGCTGCTTGTGATGCTGGTGTCGCCACTGGTAGCGGGCCTCGTCGAGGAGTGGGAGCGAAGCGACGCTACAATTCGGGCGCGGACTATCAACGAGTCAGTGCGCGATCAGGTGGCCGCGCTGCTTCGAGATCCCGCCTCCCAGGACGACTTCCAACTCAATGCGCTGTTTAGTCGCTTGACGGGCGACAAGCGGTTGGCAGCTATCGCGGTGTGCAGCCGCAGCGGCACGTTTCGCGTTGCCACCGAAGAGTTTCCGCCGGGCCTGACTTGCGAGGGCATCGAACAGAGCGACGAGGAAACGACCGCCTTTTTAGAGCTCGGCGGAAGCTCGTTGCTCGTGTCCGCGTTTCCGCTCACGCCATCGGAAGCGGGCCATCTGGTCATTGTCCACGACCTCACCTATGCGCAGTCACGCGCGGGGCAGGCGAGCTTCTACGCTCTTCTCGCCCTGGGCGGTGTGATCGTTATCGCTACGGGGGCTGCGGCCCTGATATCGGTGATGTTACTTCGCCGGTGGCAAGAAGGCATGCGCAGCACGTTTGAAGATCTTCGCGCGGGGCGCGCGGGCCCCGATGTTCCAATCGAGTCGATGGGGCGCGAACTTCGCGAGGCGCTGGAGCAGTACGATCTGTCGAGGCGGTCTATCGATGGCATTCATATCGACTGGACGCCGGAGACGCTACGGAGTGTTCTGGCTAGCGAGTTGCCGGACACTCAAGTCATAGCGGTTTCGAACCGCGAGCCTTACATCCACAACCGTGAAGGCGAGCGCGTGGTTCTGCAGATTCCCGCGAGCGGCTTGGTAGCGGCACTCGAGCCGGTCGTGCGCGCGTGCAACGGTACGTGGGTTGCGCATGGGAGTGGTACTGCGGACGGCGATGTTGTCGATGCCGATAACCGGATTCGCGTTCCCCCGAATGAGCCGTCGTACACGTTGCGCCGCGTATGGCTCTCGGACGAGGAGCAAGACGGATACTACTATGGGCTTGCGAATGAAGGCCTATGGCCGCTTTGCCATATTGCTTTCGTTAGGCCGACGTTTCGCGAAGAGGATTGGCAGGTCTACAAGCAGGTCAACGCGAAGTTCGCTGACGCGATTGCCGCGGAGGCGCGTCAACCGGATCCGATCATCTTGGTTCAAGACTATCACTTCGCGGTTCTACCGCAGCTGTTGCGTCAGAGGTTGCCTGCTGCAACGATCATCACCTTTTGGCACATCCCGTGGCCGAACGCGGAGACGTTCAGCATCTGCCCGTGGAAGGAGGAGATTGTCGAGGGCCTCCTGGGGTCGTCGATCCTCGGTTTCCATACTCACTTTCACTGCAATAACTTCATCGAGACAGTCGACCGGTTCGTCGAAAGCCGTATCGATCGCGAATGGCGCTCGGTCGTGCACCGCGGGCACGAGACTTTGATACGGCCGTATCCGATTTCGATCGAATGGCCGAGTGGAGCCGCGGGAAAACCGCCGTCCGATCCTCAGATGGTAAGGCGGCGCTTGGGTCTTGCCGACGGCGTCAAGCTTGGTGTGGGTATCGAACGCTTCGACTATACCAAGGGGATACTTGATCGGATTAGAGCGATCGAGAATCTCTTCGAGCGGTATCCGCAGTGGTGCGGCAGGTTGACGTTCGTGCAAGCGGCCGCGCCCACGCGCTCGAAGCTTGGTACCTATCAGAGCCTGCAACTCGAAGCGGTTGCGTTGGTCGAAGCCATCAACGCCAAGTACGGAACCGAGAGTTGGGTGCCGATCATATTGGCCATAAGACACCACGGGCCGGACGAGGTGGCGGAGCTATACCGTGCTGCCGACTTCTGTGTGGTCTCGAGCTTGCATGACGGCATGAACCTGGTTGCAAAAGAGTTCGTCGCAGCGCGCGATGACGAAGTCGGGGTTCTAATCTTGTCGACGTTCGCTGGCGCGTCGCGCGAACTCGGTGAAGCGCTCATCGTGAACCCGTATCACACGCACGAGATGATGGAGGCGATCAATCACGCACTAACGATGCCTCTGTCGGAGCAGAGAACTCGCATGCGCCAGATGCGAGCGCTTGTTCGCTCCAGAAATGTTTATCGTTGGGCAGGGCAAATGCTCATCGACGCGGCGCAACTCCGGCGCCGGCGCGAGATTCGCGCGATCGCATCCAAGAACCTGGCGCGGCGAGCAGAAGGCGCGGTCGTGCCGGTCCCTCAGGAGATGTTACGGCGTCATGCACGAAGTTAACATGCCTCCGATCAACAGTTGTCGGCGTGTCTGTACAGCGCTGCGGTGGCTCCCTACATTTGAACTGAGCTGCAAATGAGCGATAAGCCGATCACGCTTCGGTCCTATCGTATGGGCCCCCTGTGGTGGCTCGGAGATGATCTGGTGGGTATTCGCGAAAGTATAGCGGCCGCGCTTGGGTCGAAACCGCTGGGTCGCATGGAAGTGCGGTTGCCGCTGATCGCAGCCGCGCTCATATTCCTTTCGGCGATCGGGACCGCGCAATTTGCGATTCTCTGGCAATCTCGCGACAATGCTGAACAGACAGCGCTTCTGGGTGCGGTCTACCTGGACAACCTGTCCGCAAACATTGTACCGAAAGTAGCGAGGCACGATCTTGATGCGGCATCTCTCGCGCTGCGTCGAACTCTGAACTACCATGAAGGCTTGCGGGATGAAGCACTTTTCGTGCTCGACCGGGCGGGAACGGTGATTGCTCAGGCGCAACGCGAAGATGCTCCCGATGCCTCGAGCATTCCCGAGACCGTTCGGTCAAAGCCGGCGGGGACGCACGAAGTAGCGGCAGATGAAGTGGCCTGGGTCTGGCGTCCATTGATGAACGAAGGCGAAGCGATTGGAACCCTAATTGCGGCTCTCGATGTTGCGCCGTTGAATGCTGGTCGTCGCGCTCTGTCCGCTTATGTGTTGCTTGCCGGGTTGGCGGTCAGCCTTGTCGTGGCGCTTGCTGGGATATTGGTCATTCGCAGGTACTTGCGGCCCGTAATCGCCGTTACGTCGCACCTTGAGGACGTTGCGGCGGGGCAGTTCAACGACATTGCCGAGATGAAGGGCGAGAGCGAGACGCTTGCGACGCTGCGCAAGGCGTTCAACCAGATGGTCGCGGCGACGCGCGAACGCGAGACCATGGCCAAGCGTCTGGCGGAGCAAAGCCGCGCCGCCGTTCTCGGCCGGCTTGCTGCAACGATCGTGCATGAAGTGAAGAATCCGCTTGGCGGGATGCAGACAGCGGTGGAGACACTCAAGAAATATGGCTGCGACCGCGCGGTGCGCGAAGAATCGGTCGGCTTGATCGAGCGTGGGCTTGAAACGGTAGAGCACGTAATCGATGCGACGTTGGACTCCTATAAGGTGCCCGACAAACGGCGGCCGTTGACGACGCGCGATGTCGACGATGTCAAAACGTTGATCGAGGCCGAGGCCCGGCAGCGCGGGATCAGTTTCGTGAGCGAGACCGACATTCCGAAAAGCTTGGCGCTGCCAGCGGTCGAGACGCGTCAGGTGCTGTTGAATTTGCTGCTCAACGCCTGCCGTGCCACCCGGCAGGGCGCAGTGTCGCTCCGCGCTACAGTGAGCGATCGCGATGCAAAGTTTGAGATTGTTGACAGCGGACCCGGTCTCGGCCCGGATACGGTGCGAGCGTTGGAAACCGGCGCAGAGGCGGAGAACGGCAGCCTTGGCTTACCGATCGTGCGCAAGCTTGTCGATCGGTTGAACGGAAGCATCGTGGCCGAAGGACTGAAGCCCCATGGCACGCGTTTGGTCGTCACGCTGCCGCTTGCCCCGGAGGACGTGGCGACATGAACGAATCGAAGGGACATTTGCTTCTGATCGAAGACGATCCGGTGATGGGCGGATCGCTCGTGCAGCGTTTGAAGCTTGAAGGCTTTGACGTTCGTTGGGAGCGGACGGCATCGGACGGTCTTGTGGCGCTGCGCAGTTCGAAGCCGGATGCGGTCGTTTCAGATATTCGCCTGCCGGATCGCACTGGTGAAGACCTTTATATGGACGCGCTCAGCCTTCTGGGGCGTACGCCGATTGTGTTCGTGACGGCCTTCGCCGATCTCCAACAAGCCGTGCGTTTGGTGCAGTCGGGCGCCGACGACTATCTGCAAAAGCCGTTTTCGACCGATAAGCTTGTGGCGCGTTTACGACACTTGATTGCCCGCGCGCGCAAGAGGCCCATCGGCGAAGCTTCCGGCGATCCGTTTGCGCTATCGCAGACGATGGCCGACTTGTCCCATACGCTTCGACGGGTCGCAGACATCGATGCGCCCGTTTTGATTGTCGGCGAAACGGGCGTCGGCAAGGAGATCGCGGCGCGCTACATCTACGAACAATCAAAACGCCGCGGCGCGCCTTTCGTGGCCGTAAATTGCGCAGCTATGCCGACCGGCGGGCTTGAGAGCGCGATGTTCGGACACGAGAAGGGGGCTGTCTCGGGCGTGAATTCGCACCATGTCGGCTACTTGGAAGAGGCGGCCGATGGCGTTCTCTTTCTCGACGAAGTGGCCGATCTTCACCCGCAGCTGCAAGGGGCGCTGCTGCGCGTGCTACAGGAGAAGCGGTTCCGCCGGCCGGGCGGCTCGGCCGACATCGAGTTTCGCGGGCGGATCATCGCCACGACGAACGCCAATTTGCGGGAGCGCGTCGCCACCGGGCGCTTTCGCGACGATCTCTATTACCGCCTTGCGGTCGTGGAGATCGCGATCCCACCGCTTCACGACAGGGTGGCGGAAATCAAACCGCTTGCGGAGCATTTTCTGAAGGATACCTGCACGCGGTTTGGGCGCGGAGGTGCCGTGTTTTCAGCGGATGCTCACGAGGCGATGCTACGTCACGAGTGGCCCGGCAATGTGCGCGAGCTGCGAAACCGCATAGAACGGGCTGTCGCTTTGGGTGAAGGTGATGTCGTCACCGAGCTAAATCTGTTTCCCGACCACATCCTGTTGGAAGCTCGCCGCGACAGTCCGCTGGCCGACGCGCGGGCTGCAGCCGAGCGAAAAGAGATCGAGATTGCGCTCGCGCAATCTGGCGGCCGCATCGGCGATGCGGCGAAAGCGCTGGGCATCTCACGAACGACGCTGTGGAAGCGCATGAAGGCGCTGGAGTTGTCCGATGACGATGGCGACGGAGAGTGACGCGCGCAGAGCTGTCGATGCAATCGAATTGAGGTCGAGATGCCGAAGCCGTTGAAAGCCACTTTTCGCCATAGTGACTTCAGGGACGACTCGCCCGTCATGGGTTCGTTTGACGAGATTGTGTCATTGTTCCGTCGCATCGATTGGGCGGCGGCCTATCACGAGCATGCGGAGCCGAGGACGTTTCCCGAGCTGATTGTCGAACGTGAAGCGAACGGGGATGTTTTCAACCTGCAATTCCTCGGACCCAGCGGGTTGTTCCAATGCGCTACGATCATCTCCATCCCGAGGCCTGTGCTGGGTTTCGACATTTGGCTTACGCGCGATCTCTGGGAAAGTGACACGGTCGAGTTTGCGGCTGGAGCAGTCATCGACGCGCTTGCGGCATTCAGTGATAGAGATGCGACGCGCTTGCAGTCGTTGTGGGCGCATGCCGCAGTGCCTCAGTAGGACCTCGGCCGCGCTGCTTTGGTTAGGCAAGTAATCTGCGGTCACACCAACGCCCAAACAACCAGACCACCCAGCGCGAGGGACATCAGGCCATAAAGTGATAGTATACGCTTCGCGAACGCGATCGCCCACGTAGCGTATCGCTTGTGCGGTCCGTATAAAAACATCATTGGTACGGCGGTAATCGTGAGCACCGCTCCAAACAAGAAGAATAGGGGGGACAGCTTCATGTCCGGCGACGCCCCCATAAAGCCCACGCCCGCCACGAATCGCAGGGCGGCCTCAAGAACGTTGATCTGCGGTGAGCGTGCGTAGCCTTCGAGGAAGCGATTGGCGGTCGCTGGGCTAACAAAGACGGTGGCGCCATTCATGAGCAGAAACGCCGCGCTCAACCACACGACCAGGTGCCAGATCGAGCTTAGCGTTTCGTAGTACCTTAAAGCTTCGACAACCGTCTCCATCGTCCCCTTCTCTCGGTGCAGTGCGCGCTAGTCTCGCGAAATGCGATTGATTGCCCGTGACCTGCCCGGGTTCTTCGGAGCACGCTTGATCTGAGAAACCGGCTCTCCGATCTTCACTCTGGATCACCGCCAAGAATGAGGAGTTCAAGTTCCCGCCAGCCTCTGCCCGGACCCTTCGCGCTCGGCAGACATCTTCAACTCTACCTCTTCGATCGACCGAGCATTGCGATAGATCGAGATGTTGCTGCAGCCGTCGTCTCGAAACTTCCGGACAGCCGCAATAGCCTCGTGCGACGTGCAAGGTGCCATGCTGACCACAACGCCGTCGCTCCGATGGGCAAAGACCGCATAGATGTTCAAGCTTGAACCCTTCGAACTTCTTTGCGCCTTTGGAACAAACAGTGCCACCGCGGCTGGCGGCGAGCGAGAGGTAGTGGTCGACCCGATTCGCCCAACCGCCAGCCGCGGTAACGGTAAGCCCGACGACGGTCCACGCCAGCGCTCACCCGATACGAACTTACCGACAAACATCGTTGCGAGGCCGTCGTAGGTTCTTGTTTGGTGCAGATCAAGCTGCCTCACATCCTCTACGGGCGGCGTCTGATGGCGTTTCGTTCACAATCGCAAACAAATATCGCCGGAGGTGTTTCGTGCTGTGAACACCGTTGTCGAAGTCTAGCACCTGTGGCTTCCGCAACGCAGGTGAGTGGCGTTCATGCATTTACCTTTTTGCGTCGCAGTCCCCGCTGCGACGGCATGCAACTCGAGAGATAGGAATTATGATCCGGCGACTTGTTCTGGTTTGCGCATTGGGCGCTGCGGTTGCCTCGTGCGGCGAGCGGTTCCAGACCGCAGCGCTGCCCGCTGAAGCGCCACGGGAACTTGATGGAGGCATTGCGAGGTACGACCTCCGCTTTCCGTGCGGCGCCACAGAGTGTGCTGGCTGGCTCTACCTGCCAAACGATGTGGAGTCGCCGCCGGTGGTTGTGATGGGACATGGATTTGCCGGTACCCGAGATGTGGGACTGCCCTTCTTTGCGGAGTTTTTCGCGCGCGCTGGTGTTGCGGCGTTCGTATTCGACTACCGGAACTTCGGATCGAGCGGCGGCGCGCCTCGTCAACTCGTCGATCCTTGGCAACAGCTAGACGACTGGGCGGCGGCCATCGCGCTTGTCCGATCCCATTATAAAGTCGATGGCAGCCGCGTTGCACTTTGGGGCTCATCTTTGGGCGGTGGCCACGCGCTCATCGCAGCGGCGCGGGACGGCGATGTCAAGGCGGTCGTGGCTCAGGTGCCGCTTATCGACTCTGAGGTTGAGGGTGAAGCTACGTTTCCAGGCGCTCTGTGGCTTATCCGCCTTCTTCTGACTGCCTGGGGCGACCTCGCTTGCAGCGCGTTTTCGGGCGACTCCTGGCTCATTCCGGCCATCGCGCCAAACAGCGGCTTTGGAATCATTGTCGATGACTCAGCGTTTGAACGCGCCATAGATCTCGTGCCTTTAAGTTCGCATTACCGCAATGAGGTTGCCGCTCGATCAGTTTTGACTTTTGACGACTACAATCCGCTCCGACAAGCGGCAGCGCTCACGGCGCCTGTGCTCCTGATCGCTTCCAAAGCGGATCGCTTTGCTCCCTACGCGGCTGTCGAGGCATATGCGAAGGCTTACGCAGACGTGACTGTCAGCACGATTGAGGGTGATCACTTCGATGTTTACAAGCGCCCTGTGGCACGCCATGCCGCAGAAGAGGCTTTGTCATTCCTCAAGAGCCACTTGGAGCCACAATTGGATGAATAGTCGTCGCTCCGCTCGGTTTTGGCGAAACGCGCACCACTCAACGCCGTGCGTCAACACCGCTCGCGCCGGCGCGAACCTGGCATTATAGAGGCATCACGCCACCGAAGCCGCAATCGCGTGAATATCGGTGGACCTTCAAATAGAGTTCGTCCCGGTGAATGCGCCGCGGGGTTCTGTAGCGCTATATGTGCTCGCGCGCTCGGTTTTGGAGGCTCCACCTTCTCGCTCGGTCTTAACCTTTGGTCTTGGTGCTCGGTCTTCGATCTGGGTCTTGGAATTTGGTCTTCGTTTTTTGGTCTTGGCTGTCGATCCTATCGAAATAAGAAGCGATGATGCGACAAAATTTCCAATTGATTATTTCGGCAGTTTCGGCGATATTCGGCACCTTCATCCCTAGATTGGAGACGTGCGTTCGCGAAGGCCCGCCAACGGCCTGCGCGCTGCCGTCCGCTTGCGAAAGATGCCATGCCCCACCATGCCAAACGCTCGGCCGCGGCCGACACAAAGTTCTTGACCGCCATCGAAAACGGCCACCCGGTGTGCGTTGCCTGCCGTGCCGCGGGTTACGCCCGCCGCGGCGTCTATCGCTGGCGCAGCCAAGACCCGGCGTTCGCCGTCGCCTGGGCGCACGCCCTGCAAATGGCCGGCGACCTCTTGGAGGAGGAGGCTGACCGTCGCGGCCGCGACGGCGTCGATGTCTCGGTCTTCCACAAGGGCGAACTCTGCGGCGTCAAACGCAAATACGCCGACGGGTTGTTACTAGCGAGATTGAAGGCAATCCGCCCGGAGAAATACCGTGATCGGGTCATCCAGGCGAAGCCGGACAACCAGCCGGTCGCGGTTCAACTCCGCGACTTCGCGCTCGAACGTTTGACGCAGCGCCTTCTGCGCGGCGAAACTGTCGAAATTACGGAAACTCCTGAGCGCTTGCAGCATCTGCTGCTCGTGCTGGACACCGAGGGTCGGACACAGGAGACGACCTCGACCCCTGTGCCAAGTGTGCCAATTCAGTGAAGTGTCCGACAACCCTAAGCCGCGCCAGCGCGCGGTTCGTCGATGCCCATCTCGCGCAGTTTGCGATAGAGCGTCGAGCGGCCGATGCCGAGGCGGCGCGCCACCTCCGACATGTGCCCTTCGTACTTGTCGATCGCAAAGCGGATGAGCTCGAACTCGATCTCTTCGAGCTTGCGCAAATGCCCGTCCACGCCGACGACGTTCAAGCCTTCGCGCCGGCCCGCGCCGGGTTCCAACGCCGGCGCATGCGGCGGAGCGATCGGAACGTAGCGCGCAGCCTCGCGGTCGTCGTCCAGATGCGTTTCGCGCACCGCGATGCCGAGTTGGCTGGCGATCTGCGGGAAGTCGCCTGCCCTAAGGCAGTCGCCGTCGCACAGCACGACCGCGCGGAACACGGTGTTCTCGAGCTGGCGGATGTTGCCCGGCCAGTTGAAGTTCACGAGCATGTCGAGCGCCGCAGGCTCAAGCCCGACGAGCTTCTTGTTTTCTTCCACCGCAAAGCGGCGGATGAAGTGCGCAACGAGACCCGGAATGTCTTCGCGCCGCTCGCGCAGCGGCGGCAGCGCGATCGGAAACACGTTCAAGCGGTAGAACAAATCCTCGCGGAACTTGCCCTCTGCGACCTGCTGCTGAAGGTTGCGGTTCGTCGCCGAGATCAAGCGGATGTCGACTTTGACCGGCCGCTTCGCGCCGACCGGATCGACTTCGCCTTCCTGAATGGCGCGCAGCAGCTTCACCTGCATGTCGAGCCTGAGTTCGCCGATCTCGTCGAGGAACAGCGTGCCGCCGTTCGCCTCTTGGAACTTGCCGATATGCTTGTCGACGGCGCCGGTGAACGCACCCTTCTCGTGACCGAACAAAATGCTCTCGATCAGCGTGTCGGGAATGGCGCCGCAGTTCACCGCAACGAACGGCTTGCCCGAGCGGTCGGAGCCGCCCTGGATCGCGCGCGCCACGACTTCCTTGCCGACGCCGCTTTCGCCTTCGATCAGGATCGGAATATTCGACTGTGCCGCACGCTCGGCCATGCGCAACACAACGCGCATCGACGGGCTCTCCGCGATCAGGTCGCCGAACGTCAAACGCCCGTCATTGACCTTCTTCAAACGCTGCACTTCGCCGGTCAGCGCCTTCAGCTTCAACGCGTTCTGCATCGAAACCTGGATCCGCTCCGGCGAGGCAGGCTTGACGAGGAAGTCGTCGGCGCCCGCGCGCATCGCGTTCACGGCAGTGTCCACGCCGCCCTGCGCCGTTAGCACGATCACCGGAAGCGACGGATGCGTCGGCCTCAAGGCTTGCAGAACGGAAAGCCCGTCCATGCCGGGCATCACGAGGTCGAGCAGAACCAGGCTGACATTCGCGCCCTTGGGGCCGTTCAGAATGTCCAGCGCTTCTTGGCCCCCGGAGGCGAGCAGCACCTGAAATCCGCACCGCTCGGCCTGGGCCTGCATCAGCCGGCGTTGAGTTGGATCGTCGTCAACAATAAGCGTCGTATGCGCCATAATGAGAGCCCACCATTTTTGGTTTTTGCTTAGGCGCGACCATGGCTCAGGCGCAGTAAAGGTCAGGTTTAAGTGTTTCAGATTAGGTCGATTGCCTATTCCGCCGGGGCGGGAATCCGCCCCTGTGTTCACAACGCTACAGTGCGTCCCGAATCAGAAACCGAAGGGCCACATTCGCTTGCAAGTGGCAGGGCCTGTTGAGAATGTACACCTGCTTTTCTGATGTCCGGCTCGCGGGGGTTGCTCTGCTAAGTAAGCGAGCGAATGGGGATACCGGAAAACGCATCGAGGGGGTGAAGCGCGGCGTGCAAGGTCTGGGGGACCTTGTACGCCGCTGCTGTTTTATGGCGGTTTTTGGCGGAATTTCAGCCTGCGCCACCTTCGAAGTCGGACCGTTCCTAAAAGAACAGATCACGGGCGACACCTGGCGAGCCTGCCTTGCGCGGGAATACCAATTTCAGGCGAAAATTCACGTCCGGACCGATCGGAATTGGGGTGAGGCGAGCCGCTTGGCCGAGAAGGGCCAGGCCGCCCTGGACGGCACTGAGGTCCCCCCGCCGCCGGGGGCCCCGGCCGCCCTAAGCCGCCGCACCTGCGCCTGCGCCACCGCTCAGGCCCGGCTCGATGCGGCAGCGGCGACCTTCGCCGAAGCCCTTAAAGCATGCGAGAAGTCGTGACCCCCGGATGACCGACGAGAAAAACACCCTCAGCCGCCGCCTCAAGCGCTACGCCGACGTCACGACCACAGTCGGCGGCACGGCCGCCCGCATGGCCGGCGCCCGCATGCTGGGCCTTGAGCGCGATAACAAGAGCGAGGCCGCAGCCCTGAAAGCGGCCTTGGGCAACCTCAAAGGCCCGCTCATGAAGGTCGCCCAGATGCTGGCGACCGTCCCCGACGCTGTCCCCGCCGACTTCGCGGTCGAACTGTCGACGCTACAAACCCAAGCCCCGCCGATGGGCTGGCCGTTCGTCCGCCGCCGCATGGCCGCCGAGCTCGGCCCCGCCTGGGAGCAAAAGTTCAAATCGTTCGAGCGCGAGGCCGCCGCCGCCGCCTCGCTGGGCCAAGTCCACCGCGCCACCGACAAGCGCGGCAAGAAGCTCGCCTGCAAACTCCAATACGCCGACATGGCCTCCGCCGTCGAAGCCGACCTATCCCAGCTCAAGCTGATCTTCGCACTCTACAAGCGCATGGACCGCGCGATCGACCCGTCGGAGATCAGCGAAGAAGTCGGCGCGCGCCTGCGCGAAGAACTCGACTACAAGCGCGAAGCCGCCCACATCGCCCTCTACCGCGCGATGCTCAAAGACATCGGCACGATCCACATTCCCGAAATCGTGCCGGAACTCTCGACCGGTCGCCTGCTCACGATGAGTTGGGAAGAAGGCCGCCCGATCCTCGAGTTCAAGAACCGCCCGCTCGCCGACCGCAACAAAATCGCGCTGTCGATGTTCCGCGCTTGGTGGCACCCGTTCAGCCACTACGCCGCGATCCACGGCGACCCGCATCTGGGCAACTACACGATCCGCGAGAACCTCGATCTGAACCTGCTCGACTTCGGCTGCATCCGCACGTTCAAACCGAAATTCGTCGGCGGCGTGATCGATCTCTATCGCGCGCTCGAAACGAACAAGCCCGACCTCGCCGTCCACGCCTACGAGACATGGGGCTTTACCGGCCTGAAGAAGGACGTGATCGAAACGCTGAACATTTGGGCGCGTTTCATCTACGCCCCGATGCTCGACAACCGCGTGCGCACCGTCGCCGACGGCGTCGAGCCCGCAGCCTACGGCCGCAAGCAAGCCTTCGAAGTGCACCAGCGCCTGAAGCAGCTTGGTCCCGTCAAGCCGCCGCGCGAATTCGTCTTCATGGATCGCGCCGCGATCGGGCTCGGCGGCGTGTTCCTGCATCTTCAGGCGGAACTCAACTTCCACAAACTCTTCAACGAAGAGATCGAAAACTTCTCGCTCGCGACCGTGGGCAAGCGCCAGAAGACGGCGTTCGAAGCGGCTGACGTACCGTTACCCTGAACCGGAAAACAGAAAACGGAATACAGGGATCCGAAAGCCTTGCATGAGCGGCGGTACCGCGCTCCAATTCTGATCCCTGTTTTCTGGTATCTGATGTCTGAACATGACCGACGACCTCCTCGAAGAGTACGCGCCCGAAATCCCCGAGGGCTATGTGCGCATGAATTGGTTCCAAGGCTTCGGCCGCCAGATCGGCCCGCTCTACGAGCGTGTCAATGCCGATAAGACCTACACGCGCGCCTTTCTCGTCTCCGAAGCGCACACGAACGGCATGAAGAACTGCCACGGCGGCATGCTGATGGCCTTCGCCGACATGGCCTTGGGCCACGCAATCACGCTCGACGCGAACCGCTATTGGGTGACGGTGCGCATGGTCACCGACTTCATCGAAGGCGCCCAAGTTGGCGACTGGGTCGAAGGCACCGGGCAGATCGCAGGCTGCGACAAGGACATCTACACCGTCACCGGCCGCATCTGGTGCGGTGACCGCACGATCATGACGGCGACCGGCATCTTCAAAGCCTTGGGCGTCCGCCCGCCGAAGCGGAAGACGTAATGACAGCCGATCCAACCCAAGGCCCGCTCGCCCGCTTCAAAGGCGAACCCGTCGCCGGGCCCGCGTGGTTCGAGCAAGCCGTCGCGGTCAAGTCCGAGGTCGCCTACATCGACGTCGCCGGCGCCCGCATTCGCTACCTCCGCTGGGGCGATCGCAAGCGTCCCGGCCTCTTGCTCGTTCACGGCAACGCCGCGCATGCGGAATGGTGGAGCTTCATCGCGCCCTTCTTGAGCGGCGACTACAACGTCGCAGCCCTCGACCTTTCCGGCATGGGCGACTCGGGTCACCGGCCGCACTACGCGATGGAACGCTTTGTCGAAGAAGAACTCGCCGTGATGCAGGCCGCCGGCATGTTCGAACACGAAGAACCGCCCGTCATCGTCGCCCATTCCTTCGGCGGCTTCGTGACGATACTGACCGGCGCGCTGCACGGCGACAAGCTCGCGGGCACGATCATCGTGGACTCGCCCGTGAACCCGCCGCATCGCCCGGGCGGTCCGCCGAAGCGCGAAGCGCGTCCGCACCGCATCTACCCGACGCTGACCGAAGCGCTCGCCCGCTTCCGTCTGGCGCCCGAGCAACCCTGCGAGAACGACTACATCGTCGACTACGTGGCGCGCCGCTCGCTTAAGCAAGTGGATGGCGGCTGGACCTGGAAGTTCGACCCCGCGCTTTGGTCGGGACCATTCTCGATCGGCGACGCAGCCGAACGCCTGCGCTCGACGAAGTGCCGGATCGCCGTGATGCGCGGCGAGATGTCGGTCCTCATGCCCCACGAAGTCGGCGAGTACATGTTCAACCTGCTCGGCCGCGCCGCCCCCATGATCGAAATCCCCCAAGCCCGCCACCACGTGATGCTGGACCAACCGCTCGCCTTCATCGCCGCCGTCCGCGCACTACTCGCCGACTGGAACCATTCACGGCCCAAGCCGCGCGGCTAAAGCAGATTGAAACGCCAAGCCCGCCAAGCCGCTCTGCCACAATTCTGGCGCAGGTGCGGTTCAGGGTGCGCAAGGCGCTTCGCGCCCGATGGCGCTCCGCAGCGGTCGTCACGAACCGAGATCGGAGGGATCGTGCCGTACGGGCCAACAGCCGAAGAGGATCGCGTAGCTGCAGCTGTTGTCGATGCTGGATTTCAAGTCCATAGAGCACTCGGCCCGGGGTTGCTTGAGTCTGCCTACGAAGAATGCCTAGCATTCGAGCTGGCGGACCGAGGCCTGAGCGTGCGCCGGCAGGCACCAATGCCGATCGTCTACAAATCGGTGAAGCTGGAAGCGGGCTATCGCATCGATCTCGTCGTTCAATCGCTGATCGTTATCGAAGTCAAAGCAATCGAACAGATCCAGCGCATACACCAAGCGCAAGTGATGACGTACCTGAGGCTCTCCGGCTGCCGCGTCGGCTTCTTGATGAACTTCACCGTGCCCGTGTTCAAGAACGGCGTTCGCCGCATTGTCGTTTAGTCTGGGCGCGAAGCGCCCAGTCCCCTTGGAGCCGCCTATGCGCCCCCCCGGGAAGGGCATGAGCGGCTTGGCGGGCTTGGCGTTTCAACTTTATCTGCGCGGACGAGGCACAGCAGCCACCCCGGCGCCCGAATCCGCGGCAAAAACGGCGGTTGCCCGCAGGAATTCGATTGCTATAGTCCGCCGCAACTCAAATCCGCCAACGAATCCAAGGGGCTATCCGCATGGCGAGCACACCGACCACCTACAAGAAGGGCAGCCAAGACATCCGCGCCCAGCAAGAAACCTTTGCGCTGTTTTGGGCGCTGACGAAGTGGGGCATCGTCTTCAACGTCCTCCTCATGATCGTGCTGGCTTACTTCTTCACGTAATTCGCCCTGCAGATACTGCGGCGACCCCCGAAGATCCCCAACGAACGCAGGTCTTGAATGAAGGTCGGTATCCCGAAGGAACGTCGCGCGGGTGAAACGCGCGTCGCGGCGACCCCCGCAAGCGTCAAGAAGTTGAAGGCCCTAGGCTTCGACGTCGTGGTCGAAGCGGGTGCCGGTGGCGCGTCGTACTTCGCCGATCAAGACTACGCCGCCCAAGGGGCGACAGTGGGCAGCGCAGCCGATGCGCTCGGAGCAGACCTCGTCTTCAAAGTCACGCGCCCCACCGACGAAGAACTCGCGCAGATGAGGCGCGGCGCATCGCTGGTCGCGATTCTCGCCCCCTACGCCGATAAGGCGTCGGTTGCGAAATACGCCGGCGCCGGCGTCAACGCCTACGCGATGGAGTTCATGCCACGCATCTCCCGCGCGCAATCGATGGACGTGCTGTCCTCGCAATCGAACCTCGCAGGCTACAAGGCCGTGGTCGACGCGGCCGGTCTCTACGGCCGCATCTTCCCGCAGCTGATGACCTCTGCCGGCACGATCGTCCCGGCGCGCGTCTTCGTCATGGGCGTGGGCGTCGCCGGCTTGCAAGCGATCGCGACCGCCAAGCGCCTGGGCGCCATCGTGTCGGCGACCGACGTGCGCCTCGCGACGAAGGAGCAAGTCCAATCGCTGGGCGGCACGTTCGTCATGGTCGAGGACGAGGAAACGAAGCAGGCCGAGACCGCCGGCGGCTACGCCAAGGAAATGTCGGACGGCTACAAGAAAAAGCAGGCGGCCCTCATCGCCGATACGATCAAGAAGCAAGACATCGTCATCACGACCGCGCTCATCCCGGGCCGCCCGGCGCCCGTACTGGTGACGGAGGAGATGGTGCGCACGATGAAGCCGGGTTCGGTGATCGTCGACTTGGCGGCGGAGCAGGGCGGTAACTGCCCGCTCACCAAGGCGGGCGAAATCATCGAAGTGAACGGGGTCAAGATCGTCGGCGCGGTCAACCTCGCGGGCCGTCTCGCCGCCGACGCCTCCTCGCTCTACGCGAACAACCTGGTCAATTTTCTGACGCCCTTCGTCGACAAAGCAACGAAGGCCCTGAAGCTCGACCCGAACGATGACGTGATCAAAGGCACCTGCCTGACCCGCGACGGCGAAGTCGTGCACCCAGCCGTGAAGTAACGGAGACCACCATGGAAGCGATCGATCC